>DATHAW010000164.1:0-3206 GCA_035296465.1 Spirosoma sp. | reverse complement strand
ATTTCACCCCCTCCGTCTCCTTACCTTTTTTAACCAGCGAGCGGAGGATGGCCTCCCGCTCAAACAGGTTTCGGATGCGTTGCCGGGCATCGGGGTCTTCGCTGATTCGTTCCGCCAGAATGTCACGCGCTCCCTGCAAGGCATCGCCGACGGTAGGAACGGCATCGCCGACGTAGCGCCGGGCTGCCTGTTCCGGGTTCGTGTCGCGCTGGGCAAGCAGCGCGGTAGCCAGGGGGTCCAGGCCACGCTCAATGGCGATGGTTGCGCGGGTCTTGCGCTTCTGCTTATAGGGCCGGTAAAGGTCTTCGAGGTCGGTTAGTGAGTTGGCCGCTTCGAGTTTTTGCCGCAAGTCGGGCGTGAGTTTTCCCTGCTCGCCAACTGCTTTCAAAATAGCCTCCCGGCGCTTGTCAAGGTCCAGCAGTTTCTGATACGTATCGCGGATCCGGGCAATCTCTACTTCGTCGAGCGGGTTGCCGCTGGGCGAAAGGGTGGCTTCTTTGCGGTAGCGGGCAATAAAGGGAACGGTAGCCCCACCCTCCAGCAGTTCCAGGGTGGCCGCTACGGAGCGAACACTCAGGCCTAAACGGGCAGCAACACGCTGGTCTGGACGGGCAGTAGGGGTCGGCGCGGGTTGGGTCATGCAATTTATTCGGGTATGAACGACTGCAAAATTGGTCCCTGGGACCGACAGGGCAAAAAAAAACATGCCGCCTGGCATGTTTTTTACAACGGGTGTCTTGGTATATCTTACGATTAAGCCATTTCGACGTTTACGGCGTTTAAGCCTTTCTTACCGCGTTCGACATTGAACTTAACCTTGTCGTTTTCGCGAATTTGATCGATGAGACCGGAAGCGTGTACGAAGATGTCTTCACCACCGTCATCGGGCTTAATGAAACCAAATCCTTTGGTTTCATTAAAGAATTTAACTGTTCCTGTTTGCATTGCTTGTTAAAATTTGAAACAAATGACAACCAAAAAAATATAATTTCCAAATGTATCCTAAAAAAATTTACCCCATTTCTATATGCTGAGTAATAGGCAGGTAGTACTCAGGCAAAAATACAGTCAGCCAAATTGATTGTCTTTCTCTCTGCAACCTGATTATCCGAACGCCCTTACGCCAATGTACCGGCAACTTTTCTGGCATCAATATACTAAGAATACGGCTACCCGACCGCTTTCCTCCTGACCTTTTTACCTATCTTTGCCCGCGCAAAAAACGCCCCCGCATGACACCATCGAACTACAAACGAATCCTGCTCAAACTGAGTGGGGAGGCACTGGCCGGGCCTAACGGCTACAACATCGACCCCATTGTGCTGGAACAATACAGCCTGGAGATCAAACAAGTCGTCGATATGGGCGTTCAGGTAGCGATCGTCATCGGCGGAGGCAACATTTTTCGGGGCGTCTCGGGCGAGAAGTCGGGCATCGACCGCGTGCAGGGCGACTACATGGGCATGCTCGCCACGGTCATCAACGCAATGGCTCTCCAAAGTTCGTTTGAAAAGCATGGCATGTATACCCGCGTGATGTCGGCCATTAAAATGGAGCAGGTCTGCGAGCCTTATGTGCGCCGGCGGGCGGTACGCCACCTCGAAAAAGGCCGCGTCGTGATTTTTGCCGCCGGCACAGGCAGCCCCTATTTCACCACCGATACCACTGCCAGCCTGCGGGCCATCGAAATCGAAGCCGACGTGGTGCTGAAAGGCACCAAAGTGGATGGTGTTTATACCGCCGACCCGGTAAAAGACGAAACCGCTACCCGCTATACGACAATTTCGTTCGAGGACGTTTACGAAAAGAAACTTAATGTCATGGACCTGACTGCGTTCACGCTCTGTCAGGAAAATAACCTGCCCATCATCGTTTTCAACATGAACAAGTCGGGCAACCTGCTTCGCCTGGCGCAGGGCCAGCAGGTGGGCACCCTTATCAGTTCAAACCAGGCACAGTAAACAGGTAAAACGTTGTGCCCTCCCGGCACAAACCCCAAACAGTAAACTAATGGAAGAAATCGAGCTATACCTCGACGATGCAAAAGACACGATGGAAAAGGCCCTGAAACACCTGTCCATCGAACTGACTAAAATTCGCGCCGGAAAAGCCAACGCCGGCATGCTCGACGGCATTCAGGTGGAGTATTACGGCACCCCAACCCCCCTGATTCAGGTAGCGTCTGTTAATACGCCCGATGCCCGGACCATTGTGATCAAGCCGTTTGAGCGGAAGCTGATTGGCGAGGTGGAGAAAGCCATCCGTAATTCCAACCTCGGTCTGGCTCCCAACAACGACGGCGAACAGATCAGGCTCAGCATTCCTCCCCTAACCGAAGAACGTCGGCGCGACCTCGTCAAAAAGGTGAAGCAGGAAGTGGAAGTTGCCAAGGTAAACGTCCGCAACATCCGCAAAGACACCAACGACGACATCCGCAAACTGACCAAAGACGGCGTATCAGAAGATGCCGTGAAAATAGGCGAAGAGCGCGTACAGAAACTCACCGACGCCTTTATCGCCCGGATTGACGATACGTTCGTAGCGAAGGAACGCGATATTCTGGTGGTATAAAACCAGCTTAACCAGCGAAACGTTATGAAAATTAGTGGAATAAAATGGGCGGTTGTCCTCGCCGTCGGGTTAATGGCCTGCGAAGGCGGGGTCCTCAAGAAAAAGAACTGCAAATCCTGCGAAAGCGTTACCTACGGTCCGCAGCAAACAGAGACAAGTCGAATTACCAACAGAGTGTGTGGCGACAATCAAGTTGCTGATCACATTACGGCTAACACTATTACTACCAGCAGCTTAACAGTAGTGACAACCTGTAAATGAAGTAGCGGCATTAAATAGTGTTGACTGGTTAACTGCGTGTTAATTTAGAGAAGAAAATAATTGGGCAGAATAAGCCAATGAGTCCGGCAGACTATACCGGACTCATTGGCTTATTGCTGACCCTAACAATCCACCCACCCTGCCCGCCGTTTTAGGCTAAACCCCTATCTTTGGGCTTCGCATCCTTTGTGTTTATGAATCAACCTACGCTATTCCAGCGTTTCCGGCCCCACCTGATTGCCGTGCTGGGGCTGCTGGTGCTGGCCGTTATGTATTTTTCGCCGGTGATGTCGGGCAAGACGCTGTCCATGTCCGACGTGCAGCAAGCGATGGCGTCGGCGCGGGAAATCCGGGAGTTTGCCAAAGCAACGGGC
>DATHAW010000163.1:0-2743 GCA_035296465.1 Spirosoma sp. | reverse complement strand
CCAGGCCGCCTGGTCCAGCACGTCACTTTTGCCAGTAGCCAGGTCATATGTCTTTACGTACGCAAACTCATTGCCCTCATCCGTCACAAGCAGGAGCCGTTTACCATCGGGCGTAAACTCGCCCGGCCGGTTGTTTACCTCGCCTTCGTGCTTGGTCAAAAGTTTGGTTTCTTTAGTCTGCGTATCGTACAAATACACGTCACCATTCGATGTGGTTATGGGCTTAGCTAAGGCTATGTACCGTTTGTCGGGTGATACATCCGCGGGATAAAATCCACCGGCATTTTCGTAAAGCAGCCGGGGCTTCATAGTTGCCAGATCCATTTCATATACGTCGAACGCGGCCCGGTTGCGCTGATTCGACTGGTAGAAAAAGCTTTTACGGTCGTGGCTCAGACCGGCAAACTGAAACTTCGCTTTGTCGGCGGGCGTCAGGTCTTTGGCCGTTCCGTCTTTTTCGCGCAGATAAATGTGGGTAAGTTCGTTACCGCCCTGATCGCTGCTGTATAGAATGCGGCCGTCGGGCAGGTAACCAATAGCAAAAATGGCGTCTTTCTTTGAGGTAGTCAGTTGCCTGGGCTGTCCTCCCCCAAACGGTACTTCGTATAGATTGAACACGCCGTCCTGATTACTGCTAAATAACACCGACTGTTCGTCGGGCGAAAGATCAGATCCACCGAAGCGAATGGTTTTCATGAACTGCTCGATGGTGTATTTTCGGGTGGCGGCCCGCTTTGGAACCGGATTGGCGAAGGCGACGACAACGGCAATCGACAAGCTGATAATCATCAGCGTACGTAGTAGGGTAAGTTGGTTGTTCATGCGGATGGAGAGTTGATTAAAAAAGACGGAACCTGAACTGGAGAATCCATTAAAGGTGAATGCAACCGCCAACGTAGCGAATTCAACTACCAAATCCTATAAGTAACAAACTGAAATATAGTTATTTACGAACGTTTTTATTAAAAGGTCAGATCTGCAACAAACAAAAACAGCCCGCCATGTACGACGGGCTGTTTTCAGTAATTTTCCTGTAGCTCTGCCATCCTACACATCCTTCATCAGGCCTCTCCGGCGGAGCAGAGGTTTGATGTCGGGTTCGGCACCCCGGAAGTTGCGGTATAGTTTCATGGGTTCCTCAGTACCGCCCCGTTCCAGAACGTTCTTACGGAACGACTGAGCCGATTTGGGATCAAAAAGACCTTTTTGTTTAAAGACCTCAAAGGCGTCGGCATCGAGCACGGCTGACCAGATATAGCTGTAGTAACCCGCCGAATAACCACCTGCAAAGACGTGCTGGAAGTAAGTGCTCCGGTAGCGTGGCGGAATCTGGTCAATCAACCCAATTTTATCCATCGCCTGCTTTTCAAAGGCCAGTACGTCAGTTGGGGCCTGGTCGGGTTTGAGCGTATGGTAGGCCAGGTCGAGCATCGAAGCGGCTAAATATTCCGTTGTGGCAAAGCCCTGATTGAACAGACTGCTCTTTTTGATTTTCTCAACGAGTGGGTCGGGAATGATGGCACCCGTCTGGTAGTGTTTGGCAAAAAGCTTCAGCATCTCCGGCTCCATTGCCCAGTTTTCCATGATCTGAGACGGCAACTCCACAAAATCACGCGGCACCGATGTGCCCGACTGACTACCGTATGTTACGTTGGAGAGCAGCCCGTGTAGTGCGTGACCAAACTCATGAAAGAACGTGCGGGTTTCGTCCAGGCTAAGCAACGCAGGCGTGTTGCCCGTTGGTTTTGAGAAGTTGCAAACGATGGATACCACCGGCGTTATTTTTTTGCCGTTCTCAATTTCCTGTCGGCGGTAGCTCGTCATCCAGGCGCCACCCCGTTTGCTGGCACGGGGATAAAAGTCCATGTACATAATGCCAATGTGCCGCCCATCGGCCTCTTTTACTTCATAAGCGATGGCTTCGTCATGGTATACCGGCACATCGGTACGTCGTTCAAAACGCAGGCCATAGAGCCGGTTAGTGAGCATAAAAATCCCATCGCGCACACCTTCGAGGGAAAAATAAGGACGTAGTTCCTGTTCATCAAGGGCGTACTTTTCCTTGCGAAGTTTTTCGGCATAATAGCGCCAGTCCCATGATGCCAGTTTTTGGGTCCGGCCTGCATTGGCCTTACCCTCCTTGTCCATCAGCGCCTGCAGTTCAGCGGCTTCCTGCTTAGTGACCGGTACAGAAGCCGCCCAGAGTTGGTTAAGCAGTTCGCTTACTTTGGCCGGGGTTTGGGCCATGCTTTCTTCCAGCACATAGGCCGCATGATTCTCATAACCCAATAGTTGCGCTTTCTCGGCCCGAAGCGCCACCATCTTAGCCATAATTTGCTTGTTGTCGCGCTCGTCGTTATGATTGCCTCGTTCCAGGTAGGCCCGAAAGATCTGTTCACGCAGCGCCCGGTTATCGGCATACTGCAAAAACGGCATGATGCTCGGATTCTGCAGGGTAAATATCCACTTACCTTCCTGCTTACGCTTCTTCGCTTCATCGGCAGCTGCGGCAATGATTGAAGCAGGCAGACCACTTAGGTCCTCAGACGTATCAATAACCAGCGCATAGGCATTGTTCTCGCCGAGCAGATTCTGTCCAAATTTCAGCGTGAGCACCGAAAGCTCCTGGTTAATCGTCCGTAGCCGCTCCTGCTTATCGGCCGTTAAAGCAGCCCCATTTCTGACGAAATTTTTGTAGGTCTTTTCCAGCAGTCGCTGTTGGTCGCCGGCTAGTTTTAGCTTG
>DATHAW010000162.1:0-4266 GCA_035296465.1 Spirosoma sp. | reverse complement strand
CACTCCTGATTCTATGCAACAGTTAACCATGAGAAAGACTTCTTTCATTGCTTTTCTTTCAATAGCAACCTTATTCAGTCTGATAACGGGTTGCGGCAAGAACAAAGTAGCCCCCGTTTCTGAGCGTATCGCCAAAGTATGGACCGCCCAAAAAGTAGATTACAATAACGCAACGGTGTACACTAAAGGCGGAGCTGCAAATGTTCAGGCCGGTTATGATCGCTTCCGGCTTGACCTGAGCAAACCACCGGCCGTTACGTACATTGAATTCGATGGTAACACATTTACGGGTCAGTATTCAGTACCATCCGACGACCGCCTTGTTCTGACGAACCTGAACCCCTCACCAACCGGGGCCAACGGCACAATCGAGTTTAGAATCAGCAACCTCACCGATAACAGTGTGACATTGACCCGGACAACGGCCAGCCAAAAAACCGGCAACACGACTAATATCTATACACTCACGGCTCCCTAAGACTTTCTCAAACCAATTAGCGTACGAAGCCGTTCCGTAGGTCAAGCGGAACGGCTTTTTCAATGAACCGCGAGCCAGTAACAGCAAACAGCGATTGCAGGTATTTGCTGGTGCCCCACCGAAACGGCTTGCAGTTTGAGCTCAATACTATGACTGACCTTAACACCCTTGGCGAAATTGGCCTGATCGACCGGATTCGGCAGGCTACCCCAACTCCCCTGCACCCCGAAACCATCCGTGGCATTGGCGACGATGCCGCCGTGTTCGACTGGGGCGAGGACTACGGCCTGCTGACGACTGAACTGCTTGTGGAAGGCATTCATTTCGACCTCACCTACGTACCACTTAAACACCTTGGCTACAAAGCCGTGGCCGTCAACGTATCGGATATTGCGGCTATGAACGGGCTGCCCGTGCAGATCACGGTGAGCATTGGGCTGAGCAGCCGGTTTCCCGTCGAAGCCGTTGACGAGCTTTATGAGGGTATCCGGGCGGCCTGTCAGGCCTATAACGTTGATTTGGTAGGGGGCGACACCACGGCTTCCCGTTCAGGCCTGCTTATCGCCGTATCGGTGTTGGGTAAAGTGCCAAAGAACCTGATTACGTATCGCAATACGGCACAGGTCAACGACGTCGTTTGCGTAACGGGCGACCTGGGGGCGGCCTACCTGGGCCTGCAACTGCTGGAGCGGGAGAAGCAGGTGTTTCTGGCCGACCCGAACATGCAGCCGGAACTGACCGAGGAACGAGCCTACTTAGTGCAGCGCCAGCTCCGGCCCGATGCCCGCACCGACATTGTTCACGAATTGCGTGACCTCGGCGTCCGGCCCACGGCCATGATCGACCTGTCGGACGGGCTGGCTTCTGAGTTGCTTCACCTCTGTCGTCAATCGGGTACGGGTGCCATCATTTTTGATGAAAATATCCCAATCGATGATCAGGCCTTGTTAGCAGCCGACGAATTCAAAATCAGTCCCGTAACAGCCGCCCTGAATGGGGGCGAAGACTACGAACTCTTATTCACAGTCCGGCCGCAGGAATTCGAGAAGCTATCGACTAACGCCCGCATCACCGCCATAGGATACCTCACGGCCGACCCGTCGCAAGTAGTACTGGCAACTAAAGCGGGTCAGCAAACGCCTATCCGGGCGCAGGGATGGGCAGCTTCCTGACTATGAATAATCTATACCCAGACAAAGAAATGTAACAGCACATCGGCACACTGAGTTTAATCATCTTGTTGCATTTATAGTAGTAGAATAAGTTAAAACTCAATGGTTGTCAGATGGGTTATGAACGTTGATCTGGTTGCCTATTAGCTTTAACTCGTCTGCAACGCTTATTTTACTGAGTGTTAGTATCTTGCTCCCTATGGCTACTTCATTCTCTAAATCTCCTCAATTGGCAACCGACTTAGTGTCCTACCTATTCACCCGTCGGGAGGCTATTTTAGGCAACTGGCGCACCATGTGTGAAGGGGATCCTAGTCTGGGAAAAATATCAGCCCTAACCCGCGAGGAGTTTGACAACCTGATGCCGCTCATTTTAAATATCCTTGAAGACCGCTTACTAAACAAGCAGCTGGAAGCAGACCCAATGCTGACGGCTCATAACCACGGCTTACACCGCTGGCATAAAGGGCTTTCGCTGGTCGAAACCATGCAGGAATTGAACTACTTAACGCAAATTCTGTATCAGGAAGTCCAAACATACCAAACGCTTTTTCCCCAAACGGACGCCAATCTGCTGCTACATGTGCAACGGGAGATAGCCAGAGTTATGAGCGAGGCCATTAATGGCAGTGTCCAGAAATACGATGAACTCCAGCGGTTTGAAGCTGCTAGCCGGACGGCTACGCTACAACAAGCCCTCGAGGAGATGGACGAGTTATCCCACCAGCGGGGAAATATGCTACGTTCATCTTCCCATGATCTGCGGGGTAGCTTTAGCATTATTAGTACGGCAGCTCATCTGCTGAAAATGGAAGGACTCGACGACCAGGAACGAGATGAGTACATAGATATGCTCGGCCGTAACCTGGGCAACGTACAATCGCTGTTGGGTAATCTGATGGACTTGTCTCGTCTGGAATCAGGTGCCGAAACACTTCAAATTCAGCGCGTAGATGCGGGCAAACTTCTGACAGAATTGGTCGCTGGCGCTCAACCCATGGCCAGCGAGCGAGGTCTATTGCTCCAGGGAGATGGGCCAGCCTCACTGGAGGTAGATACTGACCCGGTCAAATTACAACGTATTGCCCAAAACCTGCTGCTGAACGCCTTAAAATACACCCAGGACGGATTTGTATCTGTTGCCTGGATGAAGGAAGGTGATTACCGATGGCTATTCAGTGTCCAGGATTCAGGGCCTGGCCTGCCATCCACTTTAGCAGGCCTGATGGGGGAACAACTGAGTCCAACGGTTGAGCCGATGAGTATACTGAGTCCGGATACGGCTGAGCCGGTAGCGGTTCGTCCGGCAGAAGAGCCGATACTGCCTGCCGGCGAAAAACTTGACCAAATGGTCAAACGTTCGAGCAAGGGGGAAGGCGTGGGCTTACAGATCGTCAAACGGTTGTGCGATATGTTAAAGGCCAACATGGATATTGAGACTATTTCAAACCGGGGTACCCTGGTTCGAGTTCGGATGCCTATTCAGTATGATCAATAAGTAAAGTAGCTGGAATTTGTCATCGAGTATTTTGTAAACTTCATGTCAACATAAAATCCCGTCGAGTTGTGAGAATCGACGGGATTTTATGTTGACATGAAGTTTGTGCCCTACGCGGCCATACCTTCCTTCAGGCGTTCGGCGTTTTCGGCAATGCGCAGTTGTTCAATAATGTCGCCGATGTCGCCGTCCATCACGGCGGGAAGGTTATGCACCGTCATACCGATGCGGTGATCCGTTACGCGACTTTGGGGGTAATTATACGTCCTGATTTTGTCGGAGCGATCGCCACTGCCAACCATCGTTTTGCGCTGCGAGGCAATTGCGTCATTATGCTTTTGGAGTTCTATTTCATAGAGCCGGGAACGTAGTACGGTCAGGGCTTTGTCGAAATTTTTCAACTGCGAACGTTCGTCCTGGCACTGCACCACCAGGCCCGTTGGGATATGGGTCAGGCGCACGGCAGAGTACGTCGTGTTGACCGACTGTCCACCGGCTCCCGACGAGCAAAACGTGTCTTTGCGAATGTCGTTCATGTTAATCTCCACATCGACCTCTTCGGCTTCGGGCAATACGGCCACGCTGGCAGCCGACGTATGAATCCGGCCCTGGGTTTCGGTGGCCGGTACGCGCTGCACCCGGTGAACCCCCGACTCGAACTTGAGCTTACCGTAAACATCATCGCCCTCAATTTCGGTGATGATTTCTTTGTAGCCGCCGGACGTACCTTCCGTAAAATCTACCAGCGACATACGCCAGCCCATTTTCTCGCAAAACCGCTGGTACATCCGGAAAATATCGCCCGCAAAAATAGCCGCTTCGTCGCCCCCGGTACCGCCCCGAACTTCCAGAATCACGTTTTTGCTGTCGTTCGGGTCTTTGGGCATCAGCATTTCCTTCAGCGTTTCTTCAAGCGCATCCCGCCGGGGCAGCAATTCATCGAGTTCCCCTTTAGCCATCTCACGGAAATCTTCGTCTTTCTCCGTAGCAATTACCTGTTTGGCGTTATCGATTTCCTGAAGCAACTGCGTATAGGCGTTGTATTGCACGACGATCTTCTCCAGATCTTTATATTCTTTGCTCAGCTTCATAAAGCGCTTCTGGTCCGAAACAGCTTC
>DATHAW010000161.1:0-1917 GCA_035296465.1 Spirosoma sp. | reverse complement strand
CGCTTAACAAAAGCAGAGAAGTGGGAACGATCAGGTAATTTTTCATGGGTTGTATGCAGGCACAAAAGGATTGTCAGGCCCTACCTTCCGCCTGATGGCGGTATTGTTTGTAAAATTAAAGTAAAATACGGCCAATTTTGCTAAAAACGGTTTTAGATGGCTTTCCATTTACTTTACGTTTTTAATGGCTAAATCCGGTTAAAGAAACCAGTCGGAATCTCACTCAATCTAAATCAAGGCAACGGTGATTATTCTCGGTATTATTCCTGCACGCTACGCATCGACACGCTTTCCGGCGAAGGCACTAACTGACATTCAGGGCAAAAGCATGATTCGGCGCGTGGTGGAGCAGGCCCGGCAGGCAACCTCGCTGAGCCGTGTAGTGGTGGCCACCGACGACGAACGGATTCGGGCCCACGTCGCCCATTTTGGGGGCGACGTAGTGATGACTTCGGACCAGCACCAGAGCGGCACCGACCGTTGTCAGGAGGCCGTGCAGCAACTCGGTATCCAGGCAGATTACGTCCTCAATATTCAGGGCGACGAGCCGTTTATTCAACCCCGCCAAATTGATCTGCTGGCGTCGGTGCTCGATGGAACAACGCAACTGGCAACCCTCGTAAAAGCCATTAGTGACTCGCAAACACTGTTTAATCCCAATGCGCCAAAGGTGGTGTTGAGTGCTGCCGGCGAGGCACTATATTTCAGCCGGCATCCCATTCCGTATCTGCGTGGTAAACCGGACGATACCTGGGTCGATGCCCACACGTATTACAGGCACATTGGTCTCTATGCCTACCGGACGGATATTCTGGCCCAACTCACCCAGTTACCGCCCTCATTGCTTGAACGGGCCGAAAGCCTGGAGCAACTGCGCTGGTTGGAAAACGGCTACCGAATCCGCACCGTCATCACGGACTTAGATAGTCACGGCATCGACACACCAGAGGATCTGGAGCGAATCTTGGATTTATAAGTCGCTGAATTTGTGATTGTTTATTGCACTGGATGACCCATTCGTGAGCTAAATCACAAACTTCCTGCCCTGTTAAAAAACCTTAAAACTGAACCCGCCGAACAGAAGCCGGCGTTTGACGTTTAAACTCATAGAGTTTTTCTGTTTTCCGGCTGCGCTGATAGGCAGCCGAATTGTTCGCTTCCCTAATCCAGAGTACATGCAAAATTATTCGATACTATGGGCCGATGACGAGATCGACCTCTTGAAGCCCCATATTCTGTTTCTGAAAAACAAAGGCTACGACGTAACCCCAGTCAATAGTGGTGCCGATGCGCTCGATGAAGTTGAGCAGGCAAACTACGACGTCGTGTTTTTAGATGAGATGATGCCCGGCATGACGGGGCTTGAGACGCTTGCGCAAATCAAGCAGATGCGACCAAACTTGCCCGTGGTCATGATTACGAAGAGCGAAGAGGAGCACATCATGGAGGAGGCCATCGGTTCCAAAATTGCTGACTACCTCATTAAGCCGCTTAATCCCAATCAGATTCTGCTATCAGTCAAAAAGATACTGGATAACAAACGGCTCGTAACTGAACGGACCAACATTGGCTACCAGCAGGATTTTCGGAATATCTCGATGCAGTATAACGACCGCATGAGTTTCGAGGAATGGGCCGATGTATACAAGAAGCTTATATACTGGGAGCTGGAGCTTGACACCTCGCAGGATAAGAGTATGCTGGAGGTAATGAGCATGCAGAAGAGCGAAGCCAATGCTACGTTTTGTAAGTTCGTAATGGACAATTACGAAGACTGGCTGAACGATCCTAAAATGGACAGCCCAGTGATGTCGCACCAACTGATGCGCAAAAAGGTGTTTCCGCTACTCAATCAGAATGGAGCCACCAGTGAGCCACCGCTCTTTTTCCTGCTCATCGACAACCTGCGCTACGATC
>DATHAW010000160.1:0-17762 GCA_035296465.1 Spirosoma sp. | reverse complement strand
TTTCCAATGCTTTTCTAGTCTAGCGTTTTTTGGTACTATTTTGAGGGGTGTTTTATAATTACCATTATGTAATGAGATTAAATTAAGAGTTTTGTTTAATAATATTCCAATTAACTCCAATGAAAGAGTCAAAACTATGCCCTAAATGCAATTCAGCTATAGTAATGTATCCTTTAGAAATAATGGGGCATCATTCTAATTCAGCTAAAGTATCTGCTGCGGAACATTCCCTACTAGGACTTAATCTTCCTAGCAAATTCCCCATTCAGGCGGCAGTATGTGGTCATTGTGGCTATACTGAGCTCCACGTAGCAGACCCTGCTTCGATGTATGAGGAGTGGAGTAAAAGTAGTTAGCAGTAAAACTATTAACTGTTGTATAAGTGCGGTGGCTGTTGCAAAAGTCGATTGTCGTCTAGAGTAGGTCCTTAACCGGAGTGCTTGCTAGCCGAAATCATCCTGAATAGGACTTCCGTATCTGGCTCAAAGATGCTACGTAAGCGCTTGGCAACAGCCACTAACGTTATGTAAAGAGACTAATTCTGTAAACTAAACTGAACAGCACACGCTGGGTTAAGCCCGAAAAGTACAAACGTATGCACAGGGCTCACTTCTTTCGCACGCTAAACCAGGGGGTAAGAAACCCTCTCCCTTGAGAATAGGTCATACCATAAAGTTTACCATCGCTTACATAGCCGCTGGTGTAGTATTTTCCTGATTGGTCGCCTGTCGTGAATGCGAAGTAGAGTTTGCCCCACTTAGTATGAATTTTACCATCGGCAAACACTGTATCATAAAAAATGCCCTTTACTGTCTCGTTGGTTGACTCATTGATAACAAATTCCTTGAGGTAGGGCTGAGCATCGGGTGATGGCCGCAAATCAATTTCCCAGGTTCCCGTTAGCTCCTTTAGTAGTTTTTGTCTGTCCTCACTCGAGGAGACGGTGCTCATCTGCGATGACTCACTCGTCGACTGACCCAGGGCGTACAAACACAAAGTAGCCCATAACCATAAGGCTAAAACACTGATCCGTAAATACATTGGCTTAAACGGGTTATAGAGTTGGGATGAGATTGATTCGTAGGCAATACCAACCTATCGCCCAGCCTAATTCGTAGGCTGTTTACGTCAATGCATACCCAAAGGTGAAGTGTTAGAACGGACCAGTCGCCCCAAAACTGGTTTTGGGACGTTCCAAATCAGGGTTGGTACGTTCTTGTAGCCATTGGCGGGGGGAGGCTCCAGTGTGCTCCTTAAAAATACGATTGAAGGTAGTCTTAGAATTAAAGCCTGACTCGAGAGCGATGGCCAGTAAAGTGAGTTTGTCCCAATCTGCCGTCGACAAGCGTCGTTTTACCTGGTCTACCCGGTGAGCGTTAATTAGTTGGTTAAATGATTGGCCTAAACCGGCATTTATCGCTACAGATACTGATTTCACCGGTGCTTTCAGATAACGGGCCAGTTCGGCGAGCGTCAACGTAGGGTTTAGGTACAATCGGTCATGTACCAAGGCAAAACTAATTCGGTCGACCAACTGTGTATCTATCTCGGCTGAGTGCTGAACCGGTTGCTTAGTTAGCCCCTCATAGTGGGCTTGATACAAATTTGCTTGCCTTAACCCCATAATACTTATCAGAAGTACTAAGCCGCTCAACAGCCAATTTGAATAATCATATTGAAAGTAGCTGTTGTAAACATCGCGCAGCACCAGTTCAACCAACCATTGTAAACTGATGAGGGCAGTAAGTGTGAGCAGAATCTTAAGCCATTGCAATTGTAGTTGAGACACTTCTGAGAACTGCTCTTTCACCCATTGCTGGTAGCCCTGTAAGAGTCGGATAGACAACAATAGATAGATTAGCAGTGAAATCCAGGTACCGTCAAACTCGAGTCGATAGAGATAAGGCTTGTGAACAGTATGCCAGAACCAATTCCGAAAATCGTAGGACTGGGTACGCAAAAACAAATACAAACTTGTTTGGAGCACAACAGGAATGAAATGTAGCAGGTAAACGGCTTTAAAGGTAAATTCTCGGTTGGTAAGGCTCCGAACATAATAGTAGATGAGGGGACCAAATCCTAACGAGTAGAAGATAGGGAGAAAGTAGTAGTTTGGGTCCTGACCATAGATGCCTGATACCCGGAAGAAGCTATCGACCAGCCAAGTAGCCATCGCTGCCGTTAGCAAAGACAAAAATCGGTTGGCCAACCGGTTAGCGGGAAAGAACCACAACAAGACAGCGGCAAAAAATGCCTGGGCGATAATCATTCCCAGTAGCACTGTTACAATATCAAAATTAATTTTCATTGATGGATTATGACTGAAACTACAGGATACTTATCTCAACACTATGATTATGTTGGTGGCTCTGCCCAAGTAGAGCTAACGTTTATTTGATAATAAGCGAAGCTAAGTCTGATGTATAGTCACCATTATGTAAAGGGAAATAATTGTGAAACAGGTCTATTATCCGTGTGAACAAAGACTTGAAAAAGTTTAATTCGGGTTCATCTGCCGATGCATACTGGTCATCATTCTCAGGTAAGCCTCTAATGAATCTAGACCATTCGCTAACCGCTTTTGATTGACATGAGTCGGATCAGCTAAGTATTTAGTGATAGCAGTCCGGTCTTTATAGGTCACCTGTGTGCCGTAAATCTGGGGCTTGCCTGAATTGATATTGACCCTATCCGTTAGATAGGCAAAGTTTCGAGGGTCTGCTTGTTTAGCCTTTACATGGGGCTCCATGGCTGCTAGAATTCCCTGTTGAAAAGATAAATCCTGATCACAGTGTTGAACACATAACCAATAGTTATTCTATGACTTCTTACCGACCAAATCATAAGTAGGGAAGCCATACGCGTGGAATATTTGCTTGAGAATGGGCATATGGCGAATAAATGTTTCCTCTTTTATTTGTTCAAATTTCTTACTCTGACCCGTTTTGAAACTATCAATAAAATCTTGTTGCACTTTCTGATCAATAAGAGCCAAACTGTCAATCGTCTTTTTTAATAGGGGATACTTAAGTGGCTCTTGACTCAAGGCAGGTAAACTGAGTAACAGAAAGAATAAGTATCGCATGACGAAAATCTGTTATATAAATGGCATTTATGTTAACAAATAGGTTTATATATGCTTTTCGTAACCTACATCTGCAATTTTGCATCCGTTTCGGGTAATGACTAGCAAACCGAAATTATCAGACTCGCAGGAACCAGTTTCTCTACCTGCTTTATCATAGCGTATAAGTTTTAGATCGGTAATTTCTCCATTACTATTTCGTTTAATCACCTTCACTTGTACTTTAAGTCCATACTGCTGAAGAACCTGAAGCTCCGTTCCCCTAATCTGATTGTCGGTAGCTGTTCTTATGACTTTGATAACCGGTTCATCAATAGTACCCAGATTGGCTGTAGTCGTGTACCATGTAAACAGGAAGAAGATAAGGAGTTTCATGGAGTTCGTAGTTTAGGTTGAAAATCTGTTTTATAATCACCAATACTATAAGTACTATACAATGTAAGACAAAAATGGATTCTGTCATACATTATGTAGTACAGGGCTTTAGATCACCCAAAATGAAGAAAAACGGCGTGCTAAACAGAATATCTCGTTCAGAAAAGACTCTACTTGGTGCAAAAACGTGAACGATTAAATTGAACGGGTTTATTGAACGCTAGAAGGCCTGTTTTGGGCTACTTTCCTCCTCTCCTACTAGCTAGCGTTCAGAAAAACCTCCGAATAAAATCAGGACAAGACGGGATGTAAGTTAGAAGAGATGCAGCGTTTTTATTCCCCATTCTAACCCGCTGTATTAACGTAAACGCGCAATCACACCGAGGTGCACCAAATCTGAGGTCAGCAGTCACTACCGGTTGAAGGCCATCGCATCCAGTACTTTGTGCGCAAAACCAATCTCTTTGGTCAGCATCAATCAACTAATAAGATTCTTCCAGCAGACCCATTACCCAGGGCCGAAACGGGTAGTGTGGGGTCAGAGGCTATCGAGAGAATCGTTTCCTGGGCGACTTCAAATCTGGGCATCAGTTCATACCATTCCAGGTTGAGTAAAGCCCTGCGAGTAAGAGCCAAGCAATGACAAAACAAATGATGCGCCCAGTTAGCATCTTTTCGGCTGAAGGCACGCACTTCGCGTAAAACGGCCTGGAGCGTCTTATGACGGCCAGTCAGATAATACCGAAAGTAAAAAGCAAACAGGTAGGTCGCAGTTAGCTTATGCAACGTTGACTCATCGAGCGCGTGGTTGATACCCCACTGATAGTATTGGGGTGGCGTTTTGAGGAAAATCTTAACGCTGGCAGCCTCAAGGGTCGTACCCGCCACGTGACCGGCTATGAGTTCGTCAAGTTTCATAGCTAATGATGCTGGCTGATGGTCCTGAGCCCGAGAAAGCCCACCCCTCCACCTTCGGGCACGCGCCAGCGGGTGAAGGGGCAAACCTCTATTGATGCAGCCGGTTATAGGCGGGTCACGACCACATCGATGCGGCGGTTATTTTCCCGCCCCGCTTTTGTTTGGTTGGACGATACGGGTTTATCCTCGCCCCGTTCGCGGGTGGTAATCCGCCCGCCATCAATACCCGACTGAACCAGCGCGGCCCGTACCGCATCGGCCCGCTCAGCCGACAACCGATCGTTCACATCCTCCAGGCCCGTACTATCCGAATGCCCTTCAATCCGGATGTTGAGCGACGGATAAGCCTGCATAATCTGGATCAGATCATCGACGTTGGATTGGGCGCTGGCCGAAATACGCGATGAGTTAGGCTCGAAGGTAAGGTTATCGAAGATAAACACTTTAGGGGTCTGCCCCCCCTTGGTCGCCAGATACCGGGCCAGTGAATAGGTAAACGAGTTTTCGACCAGGTTCAATCGGCGGCCACCCGGCAGATCGACGCCCACGCGCACTTGTGGACCGCTAGCTCCGGCCCGGGTGTTGGCCGAATCTGCCCCCGCTGCCCCCTCATTGCCGTCAAGGTCCTGGGCAACGGTATCGGTTGCCACCATGGCCGGCCCATCGGCCGTTTCGGTGGTTTGGGTAGTTGTCGTCTCGTCCCGGTTACACATCCGGGTCAGCAACAAAAACAGCCCCAGCAGGCCCAGGCCGATAAGCAGCCAGCGTAGCCAGGGGAAAGCCGCCGCTTTGGTGTCATCATCCCGGTGGGTAGGCGTAACGGTCGTAGCCGGGATCGTGGTTGTAGTTACCGGGTTGGTGGGGGTTACCGCACGAGCCGGGCCACCACCAATAAACCAGCCTACCAGACCGGCAAAGGCGGCAGGAATGGCTCCGTTCACCGTCGTGGCTTCGCTCCCCAGTTGCGTGGCCAACTGAGGGCCCGTTAAGTTGCGCGATTTGGTTTGCCCGTGAAGATACCCCATCAGTACCGACATCACCAGGCCCGTCAGGGTGGTGGCCGTCCCCCGACTGACCCCGCTGTATTGCGCCGTTGACTGGGCCAGTCGCTCCACGCGGTCGGGAAACAGCTCACCCAGGAGTCGATTCCCCGATTCAGCCGCCTTTTGTCGGTGACTGTCGGTCTGGGCTAGCTGCGCCAGGCTGGGGTCGGTATCGAAGGAGGTGGTGGTCAGCAGGCGATACAGGGTGGTGGCTCCTTCCTCTGTCTGAGCCCGGTGGACCACGCCGCTGATGATGGTGGGCAGCAGGCCGTCAATGGCTTTTTGGGTAGCCAGGTTAGTATCGCCCAGTAAGCGGGCCAGCTCGCTGACGGCAGCGGAGGTAAAGGTTGCGCGGAGGTGTTCGTGCAGCGTATTGGTCATTTGACTAGTTGCGTAAGTGGGGCAGTGAACCAACGGTGTGACGGAAATCGTGTTCACCGATGGGTACACGAAGCACCCGATCCAATTGTTGTTTCGTTAAAACGGTGCGGCGGAACAAAACGCAGCAAATCGTACAAAGGTTGGCCTGGCCTGGATGGGCCTAGCTGGACATCGTCTCCCGAGAGTGGTATATCCAACAGTTGGTTTTGGTTAGCCAAAAAATGGAAGCGACAAGGGGGTTAGTTACTACTGCCCCCTTGTCGCTTTAAATCAGGCTACTTACCTAGACGAGTAAGTCACCTCGTCGCCCTCCGTTCCCGTGAGGCCGGTACGAATAGGCTGCTCCGTCGAGCTAAGTTGCTCGACGTCCACTTCCGTTTTGCGGACCGTATCCCGGATCACCTCCTCGCGCTCAGTGACTTCTTTGCCCACCGAAATTTCCTCCACCACGTTTGCCGTCCTGGAAACTACGGCCCGCTCAGCCGTTTCGTGCAGCTCGATCTGGCCCTCCTGGAAGGCGTTCAAATCAGCAGCCGTTGCGGGGCGGTTGACCGGCGTGCGCTGCAGCGTAACCCGCTCTTCGCGCAACCGGACGCTTTCTTCGACGGGGAGGGCTACGATCCGGCTGCGCAGCCGAACACCACCCGTTTCGACGGTGCGCTTGCATACTTCCAGGTTTTCCTCCACAACCTGAATCGTCTGGCCACTATCGGTTGTGGGCTGGTTGGTCATACCACCTGCCGCGCTCGTAGCTGTCCCGGCGCTGGCGTAGCCGTACTGGGCAGACTTCTCGTTCACGTCGACGGCTCCCGCCTCATCGAGGATGTCGGCTGCCCGCCCCGCTTCGTCTTCGGTCTGCGCATGCACGGTGACCACCGACCCCTGATCGGCTACCCGCGAATAGGTGTTTCGGGTATCATCATCGTCGCCGAACAGCGAACTAAAAAAGCGGCCGATACCACTCCCCACATCTTTGGTGTCGTCGATTACCTCTTCGGTGCGCGTACCGCTGGTGTTCTGATGACGATCCGGGATCAGCCCTTGGCTGGTCTGGTCGCCCTGGTACTGGCTGGTCTGGGCCGATAGGTCGATGTTTTGGCGCGAGAAGCCCGCGCTCACTAATTGGTCGACGGCCTGCTGTGCCTCGCTGGCCTGGTCGAAAATGCCGATTACGGTAAGTGCCATAATTTGTTTTGACTTGTTAAGGTGAAAAATTGGGTTTGTCTTGATTGATAACGACGACTCATCCTACGAGTAGGAGCGTTTATGCCTAGCGAACCTCCCGCACGGGGCGGTCATATTTGTTGTAGTCGTCCTTGGAATCGGTACCCATCTTGGCGCCGTAACCCCCAGCGGCTACACCCAGCAATAAACCCAGGAAGCCAAAGATGGCCGCTTTCGAGGCAGCCGAGGCGGCATCATCCGCGGCTTGTCGTGCCTTGACTTCGGCCTCTTTCTTGGTCTGATCCAACTTCACCTGGGCATGCTGATAGGTCTTCATCCAGCCATCCACCGTGCGCTGGGCATCAGCACGGCTTTTACCCGTCCGCTTCATAACCACGTTCACCGCATCCTCCCGGTCAACCTCATTGATGGTGGCCTGTCCCTGCCGGAAGAGCCGGTTGAAAAGTCCACTAGCCATGTCATCGGCCCCCTGCGGGTTCGAAGCCGCGCGGCTGGCCGTGTTTTGAGCCTGATCGACGGCCCGGTCGGCCTGGCGCTCCAGCGCATTAGGGTTCAGGTCAGGATCGCCCGTCTGACGAAGCACCGTGCTAACCTCCTGTTGCAGATCGCCCAGGTCGAGGTTGTCTACGTCAATGCCATTGGCCTTTAACTGGCCCTCGACCAGCTTACCCAGCCCCGGTCCGGCCGACTGGGCGGCCGAACCTACAGCGGAACCGGCCGTGCGGACAATACCCCCCACCAACCGGCCCGCGCCCCCGATGATGGAGCCCAGCGTGGTGGTCAGAAAATAAATCGTAAGTAGCGTGGTCAGACACCAGGTCAGCACGCCGTGAATGACGCCGTCGAAGAGCCGGGGGGCACTGGCCAGCCGGCCCGCCACCCAGCCACCCACAAACAGCGAGAGCAGGCTGCTGATGATGTACCAGATGGCGCTACCGATGCCCAGGCCGGAGGCGGGGTTCTTCTCCTCAACAGCGTCGATGGTGCCCAGACCAATGCCTAGGCCTAGCAGGGTCAAGAGCATCTGGGTGACGATCGCGATGAGCACACCGGCGAAGACGGCGCTCCAGGAGATGCGCTTCATAAAATCCATTCGGCCATAATAGGCCCGGTCTTCGGTATTAATTGTGCGTTCCATACGGGCTTGTTTACGTTAGACTTCTTGAGCGTGTTGGCCCGTTGGAGGGGCTACACGGGATTTTTTGTGATTTTCTATCTGGGGCTTCATGAAAATCGTGCCATCAAGGAAAATGGGCCAAAACAGCGAATTGTCTAATTATTCCTAAACAAACGTGGCGTTGCATAGTACTAGCCGGTGGGGTTATTAGGCTACAAAGTGGGGCATTTTTTTGCCAACTATCTGCCAAAATCAGTCAGCAAGAAACAATTAATCACCCGAATAGATTATCAATCAGGTTATTAACGTTGATTGAAGCGATGAAGAAGTTATCCGGACTGCTGGGCCTCTTGTTGAGTCTGTTTTGGCTGGGCAGTTCCTTTACCCAGCCTGCGCAGGACAAACTGTCGGTGGACGAACGAATGGCAAAAGCCCGTGCCACGAAAGCCCAGAAAAGGGCTACTCAATCCGTTGGGAAGGGGAATGCAAACGCGGTTGGCATCGATCTAAAAACGGGTCGTATCCTAAAGGCTACCCCGGCTGATTACCGGGCTCCGGTGGATAAAGTGCTCAAAGGCCCCCATAATGAAGTGGTGCATGTGGGGGAGCGCGGCGCCAAATATTACATCAATAAGAATGGCAACAAGACATATCTAAGCAGCAACCAGTGAGTCTCCAGCTTCTATCAGCCTGGTCTATCCAAAACGGGCATTTACCTCAAATTAAGCGATAAATAAAACCGTTCACGAAAACCTCCGAATAATTATGGGACAAGACCAAGATGTGAATGGGGAGTGAAACTGATTTTTTCTTCCCTTTCCAACCCACTGTACCAATAATATCATTAGGCTAAAAGCCGCGTCACTTGTTTCCGAACGCGGCTTTTTAAGGCTGGTATATGTGCCTGCAAATCACTTGACTACTCACTTCGCAAACTCTTTACCGGGTTCACCAACGCAGCTTTCATGCTTTGAAAACTTACCGTCAGCAGCGCAATGCCCACCGCCAGCAGACCCGCCACCGCGAAGACCCACCACTCCATGTTAACCTTGTAGGCGAAGCCTTGTAGCCAGCGGTTCATGGCATACCAGGCCAGGGGCGTAGCAATAAGGATGGCGATCAGGACTAATTTGAGAAAGTCTTTGGAGAGCAGCGTAACGATGCTGGTGACACTCGCCCCCAGCACTTTGCGAACCCCGATTTCTTTAGTGCGCTGTTCGGCGGTAAACGCAGCGAGACCGAACAAGCCCAGGCAGGCAATGAAAATGGCCATCCCGGCAAACACCGTGGCAAGTGTACCAACAACCGTTTCGCTTTTGTACAGCTTGGCGTAGTCGGTATCAACGAACGAATAGGCGAATGGGTCTTTAGGGCTTAGTTCCTGATGAAGAGCTTCAATGCTGGCCAATGCCTGGTTGATCTGGCCGGGCTGAGTACGTATCAGAATCTGGCCATAATAATTAGTTGGTTGTAGACGAATAATCAACGGCCGTATGGCAACATGCAGCGAGTTGAAATGGAAGTCTTCGAGCACGCCGACAATGGTTCCGGGTTTACCCCAGAATGTCAGCGGTTGCCCAACCGGATCTTTGTAGCCCATTCGTTTAGCAGCTGCCTGATTGATTACGTAGTTGGTCGAGTCGGTACCAAAAGCGGGGGAGAAATCGCGTCCCCTGATGAGCTTGATGTTCAATGTTTTGGCAAAGTCATAGCCTACCGCAGTCTGGTTGAACTGAATGGCTGACGTAGGGTCTTTGCCCCTCCAGCTTACTCCATCAGTTGTATTGCCATTTCCCAAAGGACTAGTCTGCGAAAAGGTAACCGACCGAATGCCGGGTTTGCTGAGCAGTTCATATTTGAAGGTTAGGTACTTAGAGCCTAATTCGCTGTTGTTGGTTGAAATCTGGATCAGGTTCTCGCGATCGTAACCCAGGTTCTTCGTCTGAATATACTGAAGCTGTCGATAGATAACCAAGGTACCGACCACCATCAGCATGGACAGCACAAACTGGAACACGACCAACCCACGCCGGAATATTGTGCGCTTGCGCCAACATGCACTGCACCTTTCAGCACCCGCACCGGATTGAGCGACGACAGGAATAGCGCCGGATAGCTGCCTGCCAGACTGCTCATCATCACTAAAAGACCGAATAGAATGACCCATCCCTGAGGGACGTTCAGTGGCAGTGAAAGCTGTTTTTCGGTCAACTGATTGAAAACCGGCAGCAGCAGTGTCACCAGGCCAACCGCTACCAGCAGCGCCAGGGTCGTCAGTAGCAAGGCTTCACCCATGAACTGCCCGATCAGCGAAGCCCGTCCAGCCCCGACTACTTTTCGGACGCCCACCTCCCGCGCCCGCTTTACTGACCGCGCCGTGGCTAAGTTCATGAAGTTGATACTGGCAATGAGCAGCAGAAAAGCCGCCACAATCACGAATAATCGTACGTAGTCGATACGCCCCCCATCCCGTTGGCCGTTTTTAAAATT
Source organism: Spirosoma sp. (assembly GCA_035296465.1). Classification (GTDB taxonomy): domain Bacteria; phylum Bacteroidota; class Bacteroidia; order Cytophagales; family Spirosomataceae; genus Spirosoma. Next base: position 7,168 of record DATHAW010000160.1, on the reverse strand, counting down.
TGAATACAGGTACGCTTCTGTTTCAGGTTGAAGAAACAACTGAATGTTGAAATGAGGGCTAATATCCTTGTTACGGCCCTTCAGAAACGTTTTTAGTTTGGCGTCGACTTTGGCGGGGTCGGCATCGGCCCGCAGTTGCAGCCGAGTGCCGGGACCACTGTTACTCCATTCGTTAAGCCAGGGCTCCTGCTTCAAATAGACAGCCCAGTTGCGTAAAAAGTCGTATTGGTCCGGCGCGTTGGCGGGAAGGTTCTCAAACACGGCGGTTACCTGATAGTCCGTCCGGTTATCGAATCGAATGGATTTACCCAAGGCGGTCCTGGCGTCGCCAAAGTACATTTCGGCCAACTTCCGGGAGATGGCTACATTGTTGGGTGCTTTTAGGGTAGTTTGGGACAGGCCAGCTAACAGTGTCGTGCTGTACATCCGAAACCAGTCGGCTCCTACATAATGTCCGGTTTGCCGGGCTACTTTATCACCTACACTCAATATATGCTTCTCTGGTGATGAAAAACCGGCCGCGTAAATCACTTCGGGAAGTTGTCGTTTCAGCTCATCAGCTAACAACCCTGGCGTGTCCTCATCCGTAACAATCCGACCATCGGCGATTTCATGTTCCATTACCCGATACAGGTACTGGGCATTGGGGTATTGGGTTCCAATACGTAGCTCGTCCTGTATCCACAGCCAAATGAGCAGGCTACTGGTCATACCCAATGCCAAACCAAGCTTGTTGATGGTCGAAAAGGTTTTGTTGCGGATAAGATTCCGCCCCGCAATTTTAAGATAACTCAGAAACATACGTGTAGAGGGTCAATGGGTATACAAGCTCAACTATCATACCAGGGCACCAATATGCCTCTGAGACTGGCCTATGCCCTTTTCACTACCCACCATCTGTACGATTCAGTACACTGTTGTCCGCCTTTAAAGGGCTCAACCTTCTATCAGCCTAGAAGTAACCTTACGGCTAAAATAGCAGAATGTAGCGAATGGGAATATCTATTCTTAAGTCTAACCAGGTATTTCCTCCCTCCTATGCAATCCCCCCTGATCCTATTTTGTCAATTTAACCCGTGTTCCTTATTGTACACCTTCATGCAGGTTATGACCGGGTTGGTTTCGTTCAATAAAAGGTTAGGTATTCAATTTATTGAACGTGTATTATTCTGTAAACCAGCTTATTAGATTCTTCTCTAAGTATTTTCGAATCGTCTAATTTAATGTCCAATTTATTGCAGACAAGACTGCGCGTTAGCCGCTCTGCTGCTAATTTCGGCTTGAGTCTAGCAGCTCCCGAATGAATAAAACAGGTTATTGAAACGGTTGGGTAACCGGTAGGAAACCGTTTTATCCCTTACCACAACGAGTAGTGCTTGCCCTTTTATGAGACATCAATGATTACGAAGGGCTACAAGTAAGCCGGGCCTGCGGCTGTAAGTACTACCAAACACGCCGGTCGAGAATCAGTGACGCCTTTCTAAAAGGAACTACTGTACCAATTAAGTCAAGCGACCGACCGAATGTTCCCCTAAGCTCAGATTGGGCTTTTTTAGGCCGTTTATCGTAGGGCGAAAATCAACCACTTAATTAAGACTTATTCGTTCGTGTACCGATTTGTTAGTTAGGACGTCTGTTCCGTGTAACTCAATAAATTTTACGCGTGGTATCAGGTGCGCTTTGGAGTCCACCTGCACGAACACACTTTGTAGACAAGCCCGCTCCCCATTAATCAACAGTAAGGCCACCGGCTTTCCATTGTGATAAGCAATGCGTAATGGCCGCTGAGGAAAAGCATTCAGACAGATGTCATACGCTCCCGATTCCGACGAGGGTTTGTGCCGGTACCCATAAGCCATCTGCCATTGAACCTGGGTTAAATTTTCGCGCTGACCCCGCTCGGCGTACCGAATCCAATAAACGGCGACGGGTTTGCTCGGATCAAGATGCTGACCAGCGTTTACGTTAGCTTCATAAATTATAGTGTTAGCATCCTTACTTCGCTGAAGAGAAAACAACTGGTTGGGCGATACCTCTGGTGCCGGATTTAGATTCCAAAGTGCCTGTACGGGTAAAAATCCCCATGGCAACAGGCTAATCAGCGCAATAAGTGAGCGTCCTTTTTTCATAGTATCTGTTGTTTATAAACCAAGTTGAAACGACGCCTTTACCGCAAACGGAGTTGCTTGTGGATTGTGTCGGTAAGTGAGCCGGTGAATGGCTTCGATGCGCAGGCATTTGAAGACGTTTTCGACGCCGTAGCCTACCTCTGCATAAGGCACCTGCTGAAGCGAGTATACGGGCGGTATCGGCTGACCGGTGGCGTTGTTTGTGGCGATCAGCGCCCGGTTCGCGGGGCTCAAACTGCCCCACAAAACTTTACTCGTTGCAAAAGAGCGCCACCCCCAATGGCGAATGATGGGCAGTCGGTTGGTCAGCAACCCATCGAACTTGTGTTCAATGGCCAAGGAAACGTAGCGGTCACTGACAAATTCGGCGTAGTTCATCAGGTTATAAGCGTTACGATTGTAAAAAGGAGTCTGATTGCCCAGATGCACCTCCAGCAATGGATACGGCAGCGTAGAGGGGCTGTATCCTGCCCGGACCGTGTACTGGGTGCGTCCCCAAAGGCCCCAGCGCAGAGCGTGATCCCACTGGAGCTGCCACTTGTGATACGGGCCAACCACGCCCCGGCTACTTAGGCCGGGGTTGCCCATTGTGTACCGCAGCGTCACCACTGGCGCCGTTTCAGTAGGGCGACGCCGGATTCGGCGACTGGTTACGCGCCGGATCGGTAGTCGGCCGGGAGCATACCGGGTTTCCACGAAGAACTCTGTCGTCAGCAGGCTCGACGCGTTTGTGGCGGGTTTTGACGGCTCACCGGTCTGGTTGATCGCGAATGGGAATAACAGGTTCATAGAACGGTATCTCACCCCGGCCGTCTGCGTAAAATCAGCACCCAGATCCCGTTGGGCTGTCAGGGCTGTTTCACGTTGGTAATAGGATTGCTGGTACGATCCGAATCGGTTGGTGATGCGAAAAAACGAATTGTCGGCCACGTCTTCCTGCCGGAAGCCTAACTGCTCCAGGTCGAAGCTATGCTTCAGGGTAATCATGGTTAACGGTCGGCGATTGGGTATGAAGTTGATTTCCGCGCCTGATTTCCAGACCTGGTCACGTGTGCCGTAGGCTCCATAGGCCGAAAGTTGCCAGGTCCGGCTAAAGAGTGGGTTGGTTTGCAGCCCCAGCCGCAACCGATGGCCCTCAACCGCATTGTACGCCCAGAGGGAAAACACCGAACCGGCCTCGACACCGCGCACAAGTGGTACATAGCCGCCATTCAATAAAAACTGAGCTGTCTTCGTATAGGCTTTCACCACGGGCAGGCTCCGAACCGTATCCAGCAGGGCACGGGTGTGTTCGAACGACTGTGACAGCTGCGATTGCTCACGCTGGGCAGGCCAGTAGTCAGCGGGTGCCTGAGTCCGGTCGTCGGCAAGTTCGATGTCAGTGGTAAAGAATGCTACGGGTTTAGGCTGGCCGACTACCGGCCGCCGGATTGACGTTTGATAACGGACCGTTGCGCCAAACGTGTGTTTGACTAGTTCGCTTACCTGAACGTCGACCTGGGTAGTTTCCGGCAGCCATGCCCGGCTTGAGTCAGATGCGTTATCGTAGGTTTGATCGATGTCAATCTGGTTAATGAAATTGATATTGGCTTCGCTTCCTACGTGAGCCTCAATGCGAACCAGGGCATGGCTCAGTGTATCAATCCACATTCGTCCGCGAAATACCAGATCGCGGGCATTTCTGGGGTCGAAGTCAATGCCATAGCAGGTATGCTGACCCACTTGAATCGTATCGGCCAGAAAGTAAGTGTAAGCCGTTCGGCCACCTTCGGCGAGGGGTGATATAAACGCTTTTTTGAACAGGCTCACTTGATTCTGGTAAAAATTAAGTGTGTTGAAGCCTGCGCCGGTGAACTGCGCCACAAAGCTGTCGTCGGTTATCCCGACACTGCTGATGTTAGTTTTCTGAATCTGTTCTTTAGTATGGCTCGGATGCCGGCGCGCGTATACATGCGAAACCGTTTCGGACAGGAAAACAGGCAGTTCGCTGGTTGGTCGCCCGCCCTGCTTTTGTTCCATCGCCTGCAGGATAGCCTGCACCGGCTTACGCTGCCGAAAGCGGTCATCAATCGAGTTGATGTTGATGGCTAGTTGACTATAGGCTTCGTAGTCGTAACCGTTCAGCTGGCTGTAGTCGTTTTGTTTCCGATGCGCGTGAACGCTCCGCAAAATCCGGTAAGCCGGATTTTCGCCGGCCCGAACGACCACTTCATTTAATAGCGCAGCCGCCGGAGTCAGGGCTATGTCCATTGTTGCTGCCGTTACGGCAACAGGCGTATTCGGGTAGCCTAAAGCCGAAACCAGCAACGTATCGACGCGCTGACGTAGCCGGAGCTGATAATGACCTGCAGCATCAGCCTGTGTGCCTATGGGTTTACCTTTTACGGCTATTGATGCAAACGGAACGCCCTGTCCTGAAGTCTTGTCGGTAATGTTACCCGAAATAATTTCCGGAAACGCAGGAGCTTGCCCAAAGGCCGACCCCCAGCCTATAAGCAATAAAAAGGGAAGTGTGGTAATGGCTTTCATACTGTTGTTTACTGATCTACACGCCAATGGCGACCATTCAGAATCGTTCTACCCCTACGCACCGGGCTGTTATAAACGCAAAAATTGTTGAGTAGCCTTTCTGCGGGGGTGAGCGTTCGCTTTGGCATGACAAAGCTCCGGCCATCTGCTGGCCCAGGGAAGTTGTAGCAGCCTAGAATGTATATATTCAGGCTTCAACAGGGCGAATAGCTACCTGAATTGAAAGCCAGCTTAACAGATGGGGTTTAGTATAAAGGCGATTAGCCTTTATTTACCCAGCCAGCGCCGGAACGCCATGGCTTTCTCACGGCTGATGATGACCTCCTCGTCGGTGGCTGGCAGCAGGCCCACTTTCAGTTTGCTGGTAAAGTACAGGTGCACTTTCTGAACGGCCTTGTGGCTGACGGTAAATTGCCAATTGGCGCAGTAAAACCGGCGCGGGTCGAGCATATGCACCTGAAACCGGTCGCGGAACATTGTCTCGGGGCGTTGATATTGGTTGATCTGACGCAGCAACTCATCAATAGGAATCATCAGCCCACCTGGACTGGGAGTGAATGGCGAACCATCATACGTTTGCCGCAGCTGCCGGAACTTGCTGAGGGCTTTGCGTAAAGTTGCTTCCTCAATGGGTTTAAGTAGATAATCGACACTGTTGACCTCGAAGGCCCGCCGGGCATACTCGTCGTAGGCCGCCGTAAAAATGACCGGGCTGGTTACTTCTACCTGGCTAAATATGTCAAAGCTTTGCTCGTCCGAGAGTTCAATGTCTAACATAATCAGGTCCGGCCGGGGAAACTGGCGCAGGTATGCAACAGTCGCTTCGATGCCTTCCAGCATGGCCAACACCGTAATGTCTTCGCCTGCCCGGCCCAGCATGGCTTTTAGCTGGCGGGCTGCTACGGCTTCATCTTCGACAATCAATACGTTCATGCCGATACGGGTTTAAGAAGAGGAACGGTGACCTGGAAGGTCGTTTCGGTTTGGTGAATAATAATATCGGGCTGGTTCAGCAGCCGGTATTTGGCCGCAATATTCGTCAGGCCCATCCGGTTCGACTGGACAGCAGCCCGCTTAGCCACCACCAAGGGTATCCAGAGCAGAGAGGGTGTTAAAGACAGCGTTCCGCTACGGACCGCCCAGAAGACCACATCGGCTACTAGAGCCCCACGGGGGCTTTCGGATGGTGCTGCCCCAAACGCCCGAAGGAGCCGATGCCGACTTTAGCGCTTATCTCGCCCGTGTAGTTTCGGGCCAGACCGCCCGACCGGTTTGTGGTTAGTGAAACGGTCGGGACATTGTCGCGCTTTCTTAAAAGAGGCCTGTTTACGAGCACAAATACTTTACGGCAACCACTTACTTGACCTTGATACGGCCGCTTTCGGCTTCGGACGCCGTGCTGCGGCTGCGGGCGGACTTGACCAACTGACTGCCAAACGAATAGCTGAATGTCAGCCGCGCCGTTCGGGTGTCGCTGCGCTGGTTGAGTTGAAAGTTGATGTCGTCAAACCGGATGAACCCGATGGTCTTGTCCATGTAGAACAGGTCGCTCACGGCCAGCGTCAGTTTGCCTTGTTTGGCCCAGAAGCGGTGTTCAAGGGCCAGGTCAACGCTCGAATTGCGCTGGGTCAGCACGAACTCGAACAGGGCCGGCGTCACGTAATAGCCCGTTACCTGCAAACTTGTCGAAGCCCCTAATTTAGCGTTCAATTCGCCGTAAAACACGCCGTTCCATCGGGCCCGCGCGTAGGTTTGCCCCAAATACGTAGCCTGGTAACGCTGGTTGATGAGCATGGCCCCGCCGTAGCCGTCGATGACCTTGCCCAGCTTGAGGGGAAAGTTAAGCTGAGCCGAAAAGTTCTGCGCATAGGCTAGATTCTGGGCCACGGTGTAGGTGACGAGCGTGGTGCTGCCTTCCGCGTCGGTGCGTTCCTCCTGCTGGGGCGCGAACTCGAAGATCACGTCGCTCGTCTGGTCGTAGCTAAGCTGAAACAAGGGCTGATTGTCGTAGGTCAGGCCCAGTTTGTAGGCGTCCGTAAGCTGGGGCCGCAGCAAGGGGTTGCCCCGCGTGTAGGTCAGCGGGTCGAGGTAGATCTGAAAGGGATTCTGCAACTGGAAACTCGGCCGGTCGATGCGTCGGCTGTACTGGGCCGTGATGGCAAACGAAGAGTCGAGGTGGCGCGTCAGAAACAGGCTTGGAAAGGGCTGCCAGTAGTTGCGGTCCAGCACCCGGTCGCTGCCGATGCGCCCCCGCGCGACGGTCTGCTCGGCCCGCATCCCCACCTGTCCGTCCCAGCGGCCCCATTTGGTGGTTAAACTGGCGTAGGCCGCGTTGATGGTTTCGTCGTAAATAAAGCGGTTGGAATTCCGGGTATCCCGGACACCGTTGACCTGAAACGAGAGGTCGTTGTCAATTAGGGCAACGCTCACCTTCGCCCCCACATCAAGCTTCGTGCCGCGGCTGAGTGGATGGGTGTAATCGAATTTGACCGTTCGGAAATCAACGGGCT
>DATHAW010000159.1:0-18978 GCA_035296465.1 Spirosoma sp. | reverse complement strand
CGATGCTGTGTTTGGGTCGCGCTGGGGCAAAGGCGGTAAAGTGGTCGATTATCCACCCCTCAAAAAAACCATCAACCGCGTTGCTAATTTCATAGTTAAGGTTTTAATGGGAATCAAGTACAATGACACCACCAATGCCTTCAAACTCTATAAGCGCGAGACCATTGAGGGCATAAAGCCTTTTCTGGCTCCTCATTTCAACCTAACCGTCGAATTGCCGCTCAAAGCCATTGTCAGAGGCTATAGCTACGCGGTTGTGCCCAATAGCTGGACGAACCGGAAGTACGGCGAGTCCAAACTCAAGGTGAAGGAAATGGGCAGCCGGTATTTCTTTATTCTTATGTACTGCCTGATCGAAAAATATTTTTCACAGGGCGATTTTCGCAAAAAAACAACAGCCTCGGTGCCTAAACCCGTTAGCCGCTGATGATCCTTAGTTGACAGCTACCAACCGACTAATTCTTTTAGTTTGGGTAGCTGATAAAGTGCCAGCGACTGAACAACTGCCCAGAACACGGCGCTGATGAGCATGTAGAGGAGCAGTTGGCCACGACTGGCGCGAAAAGAAACGGCAAGAACTGTTCCGCCGATTGGCGTTAGCAACAGGGGCGTCAATAGGGCAATTCCTGCCATACCAAAACGTTTCCAGATGCGGACAGCCATCCGCGTACGCTTGGTAAATCGCTTTGGCGTTCGAGGACGGTAACGGTTAAGCAACGCTTGAAGAGCTGCTCCGGTATAGGTAATGGCCACTACGCTCAGCATCATGCCCAGTGCTGTACAAAAGGCCGTTTCGGTCCAGGTTAATCCCAGGGCTAGCCCTGATAGCGGACCGCCCACAAACTTGATCATACTGGCAAGAATAACCGAAATGTACCTGGCAAACTGCATGAAATTGGGGTTATGTACTTACCCAACGTTTAAATGTAATCGTTGTTTGCTGTTTCTATGCCGCTTATCTCTTCTACTTACGCCGGGCCACCTGCTTACCAGTATAACGGCCACCTGCAAACTGTGATTCCCAGTCTGATGCGAACGGTAACGGGCGTAGTCTATGAGCGCGAACGGCTAACACTCTCCGATGATGACTTTGTGGACCTGGACTGGATTGTTCGCGGCAACCGGCAACTCGTTGTGTTAACGCATGGCCTGGAGGGCGACAGCAACCGGCAGTACATCCGGGGAGCGGCCCGGCTTTTTGCTGAGGCAGGCTACGACGTACTTGCCTGGAACTGCCGCTCATGTAGTGGCGAAATGAACCACGCCTTTCGGCTGTACAACCACGGCGAAATTGAGGACATTGGTGAGGTAATCCGGCACGCGCTACAGTTAAGGCCCTACAACGACGTAGTACTGGTTGGCTTTAGCATGGGTGGCAACATTACGTTAAAATACCTCGGCGTTCAGGGCATAAACCTGCCGAAGGCAATAAAACGAGGCATCGCCATCTCATCGCCAACGGACCTGGAAGCCAGCGCCCGGCTGCTCGACCACCCATCGAACCGCTTTTACCGTAACCGGTTCATGAAAAAGCTGCTCGTCAAAATACGACAAAAAGCTAGCCGCTTTCCCAATCGGCTTGACATGACTAACCTGCAACTGGTGCGACGCTGGCGCGATTTTGACGACTTCTTCTCCGCTCCGGTCAATAACTACCGCGACGCCGGGGACTTTTATGCCCAGGCATCGGCCGTAAATTTTATACCCGGCATTACTGTACCGACACTGTTGCTCAACGCCCAGAACGACCCGCTTTTATCGCCCGAATGCTCACCGGAGTGGCTAGCCAAATCGCACCCGTACCTATTTCTGGAAACACCCCAAACGGGAGGGCACGTTGGCTTTGCCCTGGCCCGCGACCCGCATACGTACGCTGAATGGAGGGCACTGGCTTTTGCAAAGGCGCCCCTGGTTTAAGTCTGTATGTTTCAGTACTGTGCACAGGCAATAAGCTTAGGGATGTTTATCCTTTTTAAGCCGACAAAACCCTTTTCTCCTGCATCAATGTTTGTTACGATACGCCCGGCCTTTTATGAAAATCGTTTATACCGACGCCCACACGCTTAACCCTGGTGACCTGGATTGGACACCAATTCAATCCCTTGGCGACGTAACCTTATACGACCGCACCAGACCCGATGAATTGCTCGACCGCGTAAAAGACGCTCAACTGGTACTCGTCAATAAGGTCAAACTAACGCGTGAAACCCTATCCCAATTGCCTAATCTGCGGTACATTGGCGTAACGGCTACCGGCTATGACATCATCGACGTAGCAGCGGCCCGCCAACAGGGCATCATTGTCACGAATGTAAAAGGCTATAGCACCGACTCGGTGGCTCAACTAACGTTCGCGCTCTTGCTGGAATTAACGCATGGGGCAGGTCGGCATTCAGACAGCGTACAATCCGGCGAATGGGCTGCATCGCCTGATTTTAGCTACTGGAAAAGCCCGTTAGTCGAACTGGCTGGTAAGACTTTAGGCCTGGTGGGATATGGTGATATTGGACGTAGAGTAGCCAGCATCGGCAAGGCATTTGGAATGAATGTATTGGTTCACCGGCGCAGCACGAAGGCCGAACCCAGAGAAAATATTTCTCTTGTGGACCGGGAAACGCTTTTTAGACAAAGTGACGTGGTTTCATTGCACTGCCCCGCTACGGCGGATACCATTGGGTTTGTGAACCGGGCTTTGCTGAGCCGGATGAAGCAAACAGCCTGGTTACTTAACACCAGTCGCGGAAGCCTGCTCAATGAAGCCGATGTAGCCGATGCGTTGAATACTGGCCTGATTGCCGGGGCCGGACTGGATGTACTGGCTATTGAACCACCCGTGCCCAACAATCCGCTGATAACGGCGAAGAACTGCATCATTACCCCCCACATCGCATGGGCTAGTTTCGAGGCTCGTCAGCGGCTGATGCACCTGGTCGCCGATAACATCCGGGCGTTTCTGGCAGGTTCTCCCATAAACACAGTTAGTTAGCTGACCTTATCTAACTACGACCCCACAATACGAATCAGGTCATCGATCTGGTTAATCACCGTTGCGTTGTCAGGTAGGTCGATGTCCTGTCCAACTACCTGGTATCCCGTAAGCAGCAGGTGCGAATCGGGGAAGGCTTTGAGCAGCCGGTTCACATAGGGCTGCACCTCGTGGTTTGAGGGAGTCGAGGTCAGCACCGTAAAGATATAGTCCGGGCGGTGAACATTGCAGGCAAATACCAGCTCGTTGAAGGGTAGGTTCTGACCGAGGTAAATTACCTTGTTGTACCGCGCCCGAATAATGTAGTTTGCGAACAACAGGCTAATCTCGTGCAACTCGCCTTCGGGTAGGTAAAGCAGGAATTTTTTTCCGTTCGGTCGCTGCTTGCTCACCTGCCCGTCGATTGCCACAATAACCTTCTGGCGAATCAGATTAGTGATGAAATGTTCCTGTGCCGGCCCAACCGAGCCTGTCACCCACAATGTACCAATGCGATTTAAGAAGGGGTAGATGATGTGAATCATCGTATCTTCAAATCCGAACTGAAGAATATTGGTGCTGATGATTTTCTCAAAGCGATCTTCATCCAGGTCGAGCATCGAGATCGTCAGCGCGTGGATCTGGTCGGGATAATTGAGTTGCCGGTCTGATATTTTGATGACCTCACGGTACATCTCCTCAACTGGCAACTTCGAGATCTCTGATATCTTATAGCCGTGATCTTTCAGCAATGAGATATTCAGGACCAACTTCAGATCCCGGTCGTCGTAGGTGCGGATATTGGTATCCGTCCGCTTTGGTGAAATAATGTTGTATCGCTGTTCCCAGATACGCAGCGTGTGGGCCTTGATGCCAGAGAGCTGCTCTAAGTCTTTAATGGAATAATTGCTCATTTGACAAATTCGCTATACAAGAAACCCAAACCGGCATAGAGCCTGAAGTATATGCAACTAAACAACCTAAGTTTAAGTGATTGTCTGTGAGTTGCAACTAAAATTGCTGCCTCGGACTAAGGCAGTCGACTGTTTATGTTACGTAAAACTAAACCAGACAGTTCCCATTTTGTTTAACTTTCTACCGTAAAAGCATCAACAAATTAAGGACGGCGAAGAAGAGAAACTGAAGAGCCAGCACCCATTTGGCCAGGCGGTTTTCTTTTCTAAAAGGCAGGCCGTACCAAAGGCAGAAAATACCGGCTGAAACGAGCCACCAGCCAATGTAGTTTTGAATGGGGACGGGTTGTCCAAACCAGGTCCAAAAATCCAGTTCTACAGCAACTGGCTCAATGAGAAAATCGAGTGAAACCATTACCGTTGATGCAGCCGCTATCTTGGCCCAAACGGGCACGCGAAGGCGATCGCAAACAGAGCCGCAGCAATAAGATAATGTAAGCCAGTTAACGCCAATTACCGGCGGAACGCCCCATACCTGAGCACCCAGGCCACGGCCGTAGGCATACTCACCAAAAATAAGGCCCGTATGAACGCCAGCCACTTCAATCAGGTAGCCAATCAGGAACGCCAGCGTAGCATACATCCAGAAAGCAGGCCGCCAGTCAGCGTGGAACAGTAATAGAACAACCAGCGAACAGATGAGTGTAAACGGACTCAGAGGACGGAAGTAGTCGGCTAAAGCCGGAAAATGCAGGCCAACGGCCCCCGCTGCATAGGCCAGCACCAAAACCGTTTTTATTGCTGGATGGTATCTTGACTCTATAGGAATACTGGCAGGCATGAAGGCGAAACCACTTGTATTAGGGAAAGTTAGCTGGATGGCTCAAAAAAAAAGCCCTGAATGTTCAGGGCTTTTTGATACGGGTGAAAGACGGGGCTCGAACCCGCGACCTCCGGAACCACAATCCGGCGCTCTAACCAACTGAGCTACAATCACCGTTTTGAGATGGCAAAACTACGATATACGGATGAATTATAAACGATGAATAGTAAAAATTTGCTAAGCCCGTTTAGCATTCAACATTTACCACTACACGTTGGACTTGCCCTGCTGAAAGCGTTGCTCAGCCGCGTTCCAGTCAACAACATTAAAATAAGCGGCAATGTACTCCGGGCGCCGGTTTTGGTATTTCAGGTAATAGGCATGTTCCCAGACATCGAGACCAATAACCGGGAAACCTTTTACATCGGCTGTATCCATCAGTGGGTTGTCCTGATTCGGGGTTGATGTTACGGCCAGTTCGCCCTCGGGGGTTACAATGAGCCACGCCCAGCCCGAACCGAAACGAGTTGTAGCCGCTTTCGTAAATTCTTCCTTAAAAGCATCAAACGAGCCAAATTTTGACATAATAGCGTTGGCCAGTTCACCCGTTGGCTGGCCACCACCACTACCCGAAATCGTGTTCCAGAACATGGTGTGGTTATAATGTCCCCCCCCATTGTTGCGCACCGCCACCGGCGACTGGCTGATACTGGCCAGCAGGTCTTCGATGGATTTGTTCTCCATTTCCGTACCGGCAATGGCATTATTAAGATTCGTTACGTAGGCATTATGGTGTTTGCCATGGTGAATCTCCATGGTCTGCTTATCGATATTGGGCTCAAGCGAATCGCTCGCGTAGGGTAGTGGATCTAGGACAAATGCCATTTTGGAACTGGTTTAGAATGGAAGATAGTTCGGTTTGAGTAACACAGCCCGCCGGAGTTATGTTCTTAAGCCCCGAAAAAACTTTGTTAGCAAAGCCTGGCTCTCAGTGGCCAGAATGCCGGTTTCGAGCCGGGTTTTGGGGTGTAGCAACGACGGCGTGACGCAGCTATAACCCCGTTTTGGATCGGCTGCGCCAATAACTAACCGCCCGATCTGCGCCCAGAAAAGGGCACCGGCACACATGGCACAGGGCTCCAGTGTAACATAAAGTGTGCAGTCGGTGAGGTATTTGCCGCCCAGGTAATTGCCCGCTGCCGTAATGGCCACCAGCTCGGCGTGAGCCGTTACGTCTTTGAGCTGCTCGGTTTGATTGCGGGATTTGGCAATAATCCGGTTACGGCAAACGACCACCGCTCCAACAGGAATTTCGCCGTCCTCAGCGGCTTCTTCTGCCAGCCCAATGGCAATCTCCATAAAGTACTCGTCAGGCATGAAGCGAACGTTAGAGATACGAAAAGCCAACGGGTTGATGCAGGGGGTAAAATCGTCAAACCTCTCTTCTGTAGCCCTGCCTACAATTTTACCACTTTTCTGACGGTGTGTCGATCGCCTACCTGTATGCGCAGGATGTATAAGCCACTAGGTTGCGTGCTGAGGTCAATTTCGGTTCGGCGGCTGCGCGTCGTTCGTTGAAGAACCGCTTGGCCCCGTCTGTTAATAAGCGACAGCTCGGCTGGGTCGCGCGTAAGAGCGAGGTCGAGTTCCACCGTGAGCGTATGGGGGGTCGGGGTAGGGTAAGCCATCACCAGTGGATCGAGCGGGTTGTCATCAACGCTTAAAAGAGTCAGAACAGAAACGGTAGCCGTACCCGACGATGGCCCACTTCCGCAACTGTTGCTCAGGGTGGTAATCCGGTACGTAGTCGTGCGGGCAGGCCGAACCTCGGCCACGAACGGACTGACGGCTGTTGCAACCGAATAGCTGCGAACACTATCGGCGTAGGTCAGGGTCCAGGGGCCATCCCCCCCAAAGGCAATGGTTAAATTAGCCGGCGTACCTTCGTAGATGGTCTGTGTACCCGTTAGCGTGGCCGATGGGAGCGACCGAACGGTCAACGGCGTTGAACTATTTGTGCCAGGGATGCTTATGCCGGGGTTTGTGGCTCTAACCCGAACAGCGTATCGCCCACTCGGTATCGTAGTAGGTAAGGTCGCCGTTACAGGCGACTGACCTGCTGTTGCAGGAACGTCGTATTTTTTAGTTGTGTCAGCCGTGCTAATCAGTTCTAGTTGGAACGTATTGCCCGGATTGAATTGACCTGTGGTTGTGAATGGAACCGTTAGTGACGTGCCGACGCAGAGTGTCGTATTAGTTATGTCTCCGGTCGTTACGGTCGGAACGCGCACCGTAACAGAGGCTGTGGCCGGGTTGCCCGGCAGGCCTACTCCGCACCCATTGGTAACTGAAGTTACCTGATAGGTCGTATTGGCACGGGGCAACACGGCAATAGTCGTATCATTCGTCCGTGAGGTGCCGCTGATCCCCCCAGAAATGGTATAGCTATACGGAGCTGCTCCTGTAAATTGGAGTCTCAACGGGACAGTCAACCCCAGATTTACCTCCGGAGTAAGCGCAGTTATGCCCAGCGTTGGTATTGTGTTAACGATAACCCTGATTGTTGACCGGGGACTGTAACACCCATTGCTGCCAATCTGATAGACAAAGAATCGATCCCCGGCCGGATCAATGTTCGTGTTGAGGGTTGAGGGCGTGGGTGCTTCAGTCGTGAGCCGCCCAAAAGGGTCGAGCCAGCGTGCGCTGGCACCGGTCTCGATTGTCGCCTGCAGTGGCGTGGCACTTTCATTAATGCAGTACGTAACCAAGGGTCTGGGTATGACGGGCGCTGCTGTTGTGTTGACGGCTACTTGCAGGGTTGCCCGCCCTCCTTCGCAGTTGTCTACCGTCTGGCTAACCTGATAGGTTTGAACACCTGCCTGACTGATAGAAGGCGTTGGCGCATTGGGGAAGGGGTCGCCTGTTGAATTAAACCAGCGCAGGTTCTGACCACCAGCCGTTAAGGCCGAAACGTTTTGAGCGGGCTGGTCTGGTTGAGCCTGGCAAAAATTTAGATTCGCCACAGTGGGTAGTCCTGGTATGGGTTTTATAGTAACCACCAGATTAGCCTTGGGTCCTTCGCACCCTTCATTAGACGTTTGTGACACTTTAAACGTCTGACTACCGACGGTGTTTGTACTTGGCGTGGGAGGCCCCCCTAATGGACCATCGTTCGCATCAAACCATTTGAGGTTTGTACCATTGGCCGTAAGGGGTTGGGCCGGGCTATTATTACAAAACGCGGCAGGACTTACGCCCGGTGCACCGGGTACTTCTTTAACGCGTACAGGCAGACCCGCGCGTAGACCTTCACAACCTTCCAGTGTTTGGCTGACGTAGTAGGTAGTTGTCCCAACGGTTGAGTTAGTCAGTACAGGAGCTGTGGCCGTCCTCGTGCCGCCTTCAGCATTTGTACCATACCAGTTTAGGGTTGCGTTGGCTGCCAGCGAAGCAGTAAGGGTGGGAACTGGCGTATTCTGGCAGAATTCGATCGGCGTTGTCCCTGGCTTATCGGGCGTATCCTTTACTTGGACCGGAATAGCGGTTCGGGCACTTTCGCATCCGTTCACGGTCTGCGTTACGTAATAGGTAGTCGTACCGATATTGGTTGTGTTGGGTACAGTCGCTACACTCGTGCCTGTACCGCCCGTGGCACTAGTTCCATACCAGCGTAGGGTCTGGCCGACAACGGTTAAAGACTGGGCTGTTGTGTTCTCACAGTAAACGATGGGAGCAGGAGCCACTGGCGCAGCCGGTACGGCATTCACAGTAACAACAAGGCTGGCGCGGTTACTCTCGCAACCATTTACTGTTTGACTTACGTAGTACGTCCCACTGGCAGAGGGTGTTGGAGCCGTAGTGACTGCCGTTCCACCCGTTGCATTCGTACCATACCAGTTCAGCGTGCCACCGGCTGACGCCGTAGCCGACAGCGGACTTATCGTTTGGCCCTGGCAATAAGTGACGGGACTCGTGGCGGGTGGCGCAGGCTTTGGCTTCACTGAAACAACGACAGAAGCCCGTGGACTTTCGCAACCGTTGATCGTCTGACTAACGTAGTAAGGTGTGTCACCAGCCACATCTGTATTGGGAGTTGCAGTAGGAGACCTGGTGCCGCCGGTGGCGCTGGTACCATACCAGTTCAGCGTACCGCCTGCCGATTGCGTCGCCACGAGTGCTGTCGGCACGTCTCCCAGGCAGTAAGAGACGGGTGTAGTTACGCCGGGAGGGGCAGGGGCCGTAACGGAGAGCGGTTGTGTCGTGCCTGCCCTGATAGGTACACTCGATACGACCCGAATCAGGTAAGTGTTTCCGGTAACTGTGGTGGTTGGAATAGGTAAGCTGATAGTACCGGCCGTGCTGCTTGTTGGGTTACTAATCGCAGTGGGATTGGTAAATGCGCCGGCCGCGTTAGAGAGTTCTGCCCGGAAGTTGTTCCCGGCGGTAAAGGGACCAGTCGTAGAGTAGGCTACCGTAACCGTACCGCCCGGACAAATGCTGGCTGGAGTTATGGAGTTCGTCGTGATTGTCTGGGCACTGATGTGGCTCACTAAACCCAGAAGGCACAGGCAAAAAAGTAAGTGAGAGTAAATGGTAGAGCCTTTCATACGGGTGTTATAGTTGGACTATCCGATGCCCAAAGTTACTGTTTTTGCTTCCGATATTAAGCCACTCCCTGGCCTGGCCGAAAGAACCGGTATAAACTCTCAGGCCAAGTGATTATCAGGAATTACCCCACATCAGGTTTGCGCTTTTTGCTTCTCCGTAATCGATTACCGTAGTAAACAAGGAAGCTAACGTCCCATGAAAAAAGCCATTGTTGAGTGACAATGGCTCTAACTGATAAACAAAACGCGATTGAAGGCTACCTGTGGATTTTGTTATAGAGTCGCGCTGTAAATGATCTCGTGAATCCGGCGACGCAGTTTTGTGGTGTTAATAGAGGTGTTACCTGCCGTTGGGTAAACCCGGTTCGAGAGAAAGACGAAAATCAACTCCTCATCCGGGTCAACCCAAACTACGTTGCCCGTGAAACCCGTGTGGCCAAATGACCGGGCCGACGCCTGCGGGGCCATATACACGCTGCTCGTGCTTTCGGGGTTGGGTTTGTCCCACCCTAATGAGCGGTGGCTGCGGTTGCTGAGTGTTTGTGTGAAATAGGGCACCGTCATTGAATTCAGAATACGCTGCTGGCCATAGATGCCTTTTTGCAGATTCATCTGCAGCAGCGTGGCAATGTCGCGGGCATTTCCAAACAACCCGGCGTGGCCCGAGCAGCCTCCCTGAACGGCCGCCATCTGATCGTGAACGGTACCGACCAGCAACTGATTACGGTAGTACGTATCCTGTTCGGTTGGAGCGCAGTGCGGATTTTTGAGCCGTTGCAGGGGCGTGAACCCCAACTGGTGCAGCCCCAATGGTTTGTATACGTTGTCGGTCACAAATTTGTCCAACGGTTGCCTGCTGACGCGTTCCACAATTTTTTGCAGGGTTAAAAAATTCAGGTCGCTGTATACATACGGTGCTTTGCCGGACTCGCCGATTTTACGCGACATGGGCGACTGGATGACCCACTTCCAGACCGAATCCTTAAGAGCAGGAACCCCCCAGAGCGTTGGGGCAATCTGGAGCGTGTGCAGACTGTCGGGCGTAGTACTGTAATAATCAGCTCTTAGTCCACCACCGGGCTTCCGGGTGCGGTCCCACGTAGTGGGGTAGTAAGAGGCCATGCCCGACTGGTGCCATAGTAAATCCTGAATTACTATATTCTGCTTGTTAGTGCCCCGCAGTTCGGGCAGGTAGTAAGATGCCTTCTGGGTTAAGTCGATTTGTTTGCGGTCGTACAGCACCATCACCGATTGCAGCGTTGCCAGCACTTTGGTTAGCGACGCCAGGTCATACAGCGTTTCGTCGGTTACTTTCTCCGCTCCGGGGGCATAGGTTACCGCGCCAAAGTTTTTATTGTAAATGACCTTCCCCCGGCGGGCCACCAGAATCTCGCAACCCGGCACTACGCGGTCCCGTACGGCTCCCTGGGCAATAGCGTCAATTTTGGCCAACACGGTCGATTTCATGTCAACGCTCTCTGGCGATCCCATCGACAGGCGCCCTTCGGGGTTGATCCGCTCCCCCATTCCAATGCGCAGGTCACCCGACGTAATGGGGAGAATTCCATGGGAGCCTAAAGCACCAAACAACATTTGGGGCACCACCCGATGCATTTCGTCGAAGTCCTGATAAGCACACACCAGGGCATCAGCCCCGACAAAATGCGGCAGACTGTAGGGCGACCCAAAGGCCGTAACGATTACTTTGGTGCCGCGCTGCTTCAGTCGCGTAATCAGATCGAGCGACTGTTTCGTGATACCAAACCGGCGCAGCGCCGATTCGGTCATGTGGTGAAAACTAATAACCGCTACGTTAGCATCGCCAATCTGCGCCAGCATGTTCGTCAAATCTGCCTCTGAAACAGGTTTGTTGGGGTAAGCCAGGGTTTGAAAAGGCGCGTACTGGTTCAGCGTTTTCTGAAAGATATTGCCCGGGTGGGCCCCAATTGCCACCGATGCCAGCCGTAAAGTATCAAGTCGTTTAAACGGCAGAATGTTATTCTGGTTGCTCACCAGCGTTACCGACTGTTCACATAACTCCCGTCTCAGCAGGTCTGCTTCGGGCGAATTAAGGTCAGCCGACAGACTGGCTAAGTTAATGGGCTTGTAGGCACTTAGACCCGCCCAATATTTGGCCCGTAAGATTTTCTTTACTTTTTCGTCAATAAATGCCTGTGAGATGACTCCCTGCCGAACAGCGTTCAGAATGTTTTGGGCTGCTTCGTGGACATTTTCGGGATACAGCAGAATGTCGTTGCCTGCCATCAGAGCCCTTAAGTTAATGTCCATCGCTTTTGGCGACCGGCTGATGCCGCCCATGTTAAGGGCGTCAGTAAATACCAGGCCACGGAAGCCCAGTTCATTTTTGAGTAGTTCAGTCACAATCTTCTCTGACAACGTAGCGGCCAGAGAAGGCGTATTGTCCATGACCGGTACGTGCAAATGACCCGTTACCACCCCCATCAGGCTATCGGCAATGAGTTTGCGGAATGGGTAGAGGTCAATGTCGCGCATTTGCTCCGAAGACCGACTTACAGTTGGCAGCGTATGGTGCGAATCGACGTGCGTGTTACCGTGGCCCGGAAAGTGCTTGGCCGTGGCGATGACGTGCGTTCCCTGCAAACCGCGCATATAGGCCGATGCTTTTAGCGCTACGTTTTCTTTCGAATCACCAAAAGACCGGGCGCCGATAACTGGGTTGGCCGGGTTGCTGTTTATATCCGATACCGGCGCAAAGTTGATATGAATGCCTAACCGCTGGCATTGCCGCCCAATTTCGGCCCCCATGCGGTAGATTAATTCATTGTCACGGATGGCACCGAGCGACATCTGCTTCGGAAAGTCCATTGTACTGTCTAACCGCATACCCAGTCCCCATTCGCCATCGATACCAATTAACAAAGGCACTTTGGCCTGCGCCTGGTACCGGTTTGTCAGAATAGCCTGGCGATTAGGACCGCCCTGAAAGAAGATTAGCCCGCCGATGTGGCTATTCTGGATTAGGTGGTCAATGTATTGGTAATGATTTTCCTGGCGGTTAGAAAACGTAGCAACCATAAAAAACTGCCCTACTTTCTGCTCCGGCGTCAGTGACTGAAAAACACTGTCTACCCAGTGTTGCCCGCTGTCCGACATGGTAAAAACCTCGACAGGTCTGGCGTAGGTACGTACAACAGATGGTGCAACCACCCGCTTTGGCGTTACTTTATCAGGGGTTTCATGAAAAACAGACCGGGTCCGGGTCCATAGAGAACGCCCCGGAGTCGTTAGGCCTGAGGCAGTAAATAAACTGACGGACAGCAAGCCGACAAGCCAAATTGGCCGTATGATGATGTTCCGCATAGGTACTTAACAAGTAAAAAAAGTCTAAGTCAGCTATCAGTGGTTCGTGCTGAACCATAAAAGTAGCCAAAGGTGGCCGTAAACCGTGAATCAGACCTGAATAATCAATGTTTTTAACGAAATATTATAATCTTTCGTTTGATTAAGTCGCAAAAACCTGGCCAAAAGCGAACGATTGAGTCTGTTCGCAGCTAAGCTCTTTTATAACCAATTGCCCGATAACAAGTTACGTACAAGGTTATTTAAGCGTCTGTTGCTTTAGCACTAATTGGCGTTCCTATGAGTTTTAAGGTTATAACCAGACACAATAAATGAGTAATTCTGGCCATGGCGACTTGAGTCCTGATTCTGGGAAAAATAGCTGTTTATAGAAATATGAAGATAGTTTGGATACTGATGAGTTTCCTGCTGACGACTGGTGTTACCGGGCTGGCACAAACGAGCAGCCCGACGTACGGGGCTATGCTCGAAAAGCTTTACAAAAAAACAGTGCCCCTGGTAACTGTAACCGAGTTGAAGAAGATGCCGAACGTAGTGTTGCTGGATACGAGGTCGAAAGCTGAGTATGATATAAGCCATTTACCCAACGCGCATTGGGTGGGCTACGATGACTTCGACCTAAAGCGGGTGGAGGGGATTCCGAAGCAGTCGAACGTAGTCGTGTACTGCTCGGTTGGATACCGTAGCGAGCGGGTGGGGGAGAAACTACTGGGCGCTGGTTATCAGCATGTTCACAACCTCTATGGGAGTCTGTTCGAGTGGGTCAATGAAGGGAACCCGGTTGTGGATAAGCAGGAGAAACCCACGCAACGCGTTCACGCCTATTCACGCTTGTGGGGTGTTTGGCTGAAGCGGGGTGAAAAAGTGTACGAATAACTTTAGTAGGCCTGCGTTGGCCGCATCCGCGACAGGGCTGCCAGCAACCGTCTGCTGAACGCAGCTTTGTCAACCCGGACAACTGGCTGCCAGGAACAGCAGGCAGGTGTCCGCGATTTAATTATTGAGGTAGTCGATTTGGCCCGCATCTGCTTCCGGGCAGCAAATACATTATGCGGATGTCCCATGCTCAGCGCTTCTCCGCTCAGCCCGACCAGCAAAATTCCAACTGTCAGCAGGGTCTTCATAACCATTCGATTTAAAGTACATTGCAAAGTTATAGGTTTAATTTGGTATCTTGTATAGCATAGTACTAAATTTTTTTCAGGATTGGTCCAAAACATCAGGCCAATCCTGAAAAATTAGTCAACCAGCACTCGTTTTACGGCGCCATCTTCATTCTGGGTAACCGTAATGAAATAGGTGCCCTGTGCTTTTTTGCCTAGGTCGATTTGCCCCACAAACTCACCTGAGAAATCTTTCAGATCTCGCTTGGCCACTTGATTGCCTTTAGGGTTCGTTACTATAATACTGACGTCGCCTTTGGAAGGAGCCGTAAAGCGAACGTTCAGCTGATTGCGGTCAGGGTTGTTGGGATACGCATCCAGTCCGCGAATGGTAGCGGGCTTGCTACTGACGTTTCGTGACCAGTCTTCAAAGGGGCGAACCAGTTGCCGATCCCAATCCCTGGGCATTTGAAATTTGAACCGGCTCATCTGATTGGCTAGTGAGTCGGCCCCACGCCGAAATTCGAACTGCCAGGTCTGATTGTTCCACGTATCACGACCCATGCGGGGCAGCCTCTCACGCCAGACGTAGGCATCGGCGGGAGCCCGGTCCCTGCCGGGGTTTACCCGCTGCTCCCTCGTAATGACCGTTTCCCCGTTCGAGTCGTCCACAATAATTGTCAGTTGGTGTCGGCCATCTCCTCCCTTGCGGTTCGCCTTGAGCGAGTCCACTAGTTTCGTGATCAGCTTATCGCGCTCCGGGCCAGTCATGCCGTCTGTTCGGTACGTTCGATTGGTTTCGCGCACGTTAGTGCCGTTCCGTTCGATAATGCGCACGTGGACCTCTTTGTCGG
This sequence comes from Spirosoma sp., assembly GCA_035296465.1. GTDB lineage: Bacteria > Bacteroidota > Bacteroidia > Cytophagales > Spirosomataceae > Spirosoma. Next base: position 4,370 of record DATHAW010000159.1, on the reverse strand, counting down.
CCGGTTTGGGCGCGGTTGATCGGGCCTTCTGAGCCGTCGCAAAATTGCTTAAGCCCACTGTGAGCAGCAGGGCAGCGACGAACCGGTAGCGAATAAAATCTGTTTTTTTCATGATACAATATGGTTGCAAAGTAAAATAAAGACCAGTATGCGGAGGGTTTAGCCGTCTGTTAAAGTTTGTTAAAGGACCCGTCAGGGGCCCTGGTGATTCGTACTTTTACCAGCGGCCGCACTCGTTTTCCAATAGATGACAAAAATGAGCTGAGGTTGCACGAGTGAGTAAAGAAAATGTCGAAACAACGCATACGCTGGATTGTCGCTTTAATGGCGGTAGGGCTGCTGGGGCTGGTTGGGCTGCAGCTCTACTGGATTGGCAGTGCCCTTCAGCTCCAGAAAGAGCAGTTTGCCTATAAAGTGACAGATGCGCTTCAGGAAGTTGTCAGGACGCTGGAACGGCAGGAAATTGTGTACCTGACCAAACAGCGCATTAAGGCGCGGGAGCAGCAGAACCGGCTCATGGCCATTGCCCGAAAAGAAACAAAACCGGCTCTGTTGGAAGCTCCTTCTATCCACTACGGCCCAACTACCGCAGCGCAGCCACTGGCCAGAATACGCCAGCCGAGTCGCCCGACGAAGATTACACCAACCGACCAGCTTGCCGCATCGCCGGGGATGATTCCACCGGGTAGGGTGGTCGTTGAGTCGGATGTGCTGCACCCAACGGTTCATCCGCTGTCGGCTGACCAGGCCATGGTGGTCGAACAGTTTTTTCGGCAGCAGGAAGAGCTAATGGCCGTTGGCGACTGGCAAACCCAATTGGTTCAGCAGCGCCTGTTCGATAACTGGCTTGAGCATTTAGTGACTGATGAACTAAGCCTAATCAAAAATCAGGTGGCCCAGACGGCACGCCGTAAAGATTCCACCGTCCGCGCATCCCGACCTCAGGTTAAACGAGCCAAACTGTCACAAAAAGCGCTGCCAGGGAGGCTGGTTGCCTCAGCAGCTCAGGGGGGCGTGAGCAGTCCGGTAAGCCAGAGTCGGCACCGCGCCGAGGAACAGTCACACATGATAAAGGACGTACTAAAAGGGTTGCTCCTGTCTGATCGGCCTATCGAAGACCGCATAAACCGGCTGGCGCTCGATACGCTGCTGCGGCAGTCGCTGGCTGAACGGGGTATTGCGATTCCGTTTTCTTATGGCGTACGGACCCGCCTTCGGCCAACCTTTTTGTTTACTTCCTCGGGTACGGAACCAAAGCAGTTTGATGCCAAAGGCTACAAAGCGGCCCTGTTTCCCAATAACCTGCTGGAGACGGGCAATTACGTATATGTCTATTTCCCGACCCAGCAACAGTTTATCCTGAGTCGGCTGGGTTTCACGTTCGGCGCATCAGCCGTGTTATTGCTGGTGATACTGGCCTGTTTTTATATTGCCATCAGCACCATCGTGAAACAAAAGAAGCTCGCCGATATTAAAAACGACTTTATCAACAACATGACCCACGAGTTCAAAACGCCGATTTCGACGATCTCACTGGCGGTCGAAATGGCGCAGGAACAACTCCGGTCCGACTCTACGCCTGCAATAACCCAATCGGCCGGGCTGTTGGGTAAGCAGTCTACCGTTGACGAACTGTCGGGCTATTCTGGTCAGACAGACCAACGCTTAACCCGGTATATGGGTATCATTCGCGATGAAAACCGTCGGCTTGGTTCGCACGTTGAAAAAGTATTGCAAATGGCCCTGCTAGACCGGGGCGAGATAGTCCTGCAACTGTCGCCGGTCAATATTCACGATGTCATCGAGAAGGTACTCAATAACATCGGCCTGCAGATTGAGCAGCGTGATGGGGAAGTAGAGCTGAATTTCGATGCGGAGCATGAGATTGTTGAGGCCGATGAAGTTCACCTGACCAATATTCTCTATAATCTGCTCGACAATGCGATTAAGTATTCGCCGGGTAAGCCTTACATAACCCTTCAAACGCGCAGTTTGCCCGAGGGAATCAGTATTACCGTAGCCGATAAAGGGCTGGGCATGACGAAAGACCAGCTCAGTCGCGTATTTGAGAAATTTTACCGCGTACCAACCGGAAACCGGCACGACGTGAAGGGCTTCGGGCTGGGACTAAGCTACGTCCGGAAAATGGTTGATGAGCACCACGGTCAGATTCGGGTTGAGAGCCAGCCGGATAAAGGATCGTCATTTGAAATAATATTGCCCTATACCATGAGTGAACGAGTGAAAGAGTAAGAGAACGTTGTCTGCTCACAATTCATTCTTTCACTCCTTCATTCTTTCGCTTATGACCACCATTCTACTCGTTGAGGACGATCCTAATTTGGGTCAACTGGTGCAGGAGTACTTAACCATGAAGGGTTACGCTACCGACCGCGCTACGGACGGCAATCAGGGAATGCAGCAATTCATGGCTGGCCAGTATGACCTGTGCATCTTCGACGTCATGATGCCTAAGAAAGATGGTTTCACTCTCGCTAAGGAGGTTCGCATGGCCGGGCGCGACGTACCCATTATTTTCCTGACGGCTAAATCCATGCAGGAAGACACCATTCAGGGTTTTAGGGCTGGTGCTGATGATTACATCACCAAGCCGTTCAGCATGGAGGAACTGCTCCTGCGCATTCAGGCCATTCTCCGGCGGTATCAGCGCTCGTCCGAAATCGCCGAACCCACTACGTACCGGATTGGCTCGTTAACGTTTGATTATCAGCACCAGATGCTCAGCTATGACGGAAACGGTGTGCCGCCACAGAAACTGACCAGCAAGGAATCGGAGTTGCTGAAATTGCTGTCTCAGAACCTGAATCAACCTGTCAGCCGCACATTCGCCTTAAAAATGGTCTGGGGAGACGACTCTTATTTCAACGCCCGCAGTATGGACGTCTACGTAACGAAGCTGCGTAAATACCTCAGACCAGACCCAATGGTGCAACTCGTCAACGTACACGGCGAAGGATTCAAACTCGTCGTTTAGTCCCGTTTGTCTGTTGGTTAACCCACCAGTTGACTAACTCATTACCTTTGCAACCCTATGAATTTAATTCGTCGCCCACGCCGGAGCCGCCAGTCGGCCGCTATCCGGGATATGGTGCAGGAAACACGCCTGTCCGTTCATGATTTTATCCTTCCGCTCTTTGTTATGGAGGGGCATAATGTCCGCAGCGAGGTGAAGTCAATGCCCGGCATTTACCGGTTTTCGACCGATCTGCTGCTGGAGGAAGTAGAGGAATGTGTTGATCTCGGCCTCAGGACATTCGCCTTGTTTCCCAATCTGCCCGAAGCAAAAAAAGACAAATACGCCACCGAAAGCCATAACCCGGCCGGGCTGTATCTCAAAACGGTTCGGGCTATTAAAGACCGCTTCCCGGACGTAGTCGTGATGACCGACATTGCCATGGATCCTTACAGTTCCGACGGGCACGATGGCATTGTTGAAAACGGCAAAATCCTGAACGACCAGACCCTGGAGGTTCTGGGCAAGATGGCGGTAGCTCAGGCGCAGGCCGGGGCCGACATGGTGGGGCCGTCAGACATGATGGATGGCCGCATTGGTCATATCCGGCAGATGCTGGACCAAAGCGGCTTCCACGACGTAGCGATCATGGCCTACACCGCCAAGTATGCCAGCGCCTTTTACGGCCCTTTCCGCGACGCCCTCGACTCGGCTCCAAAGTTCGGCGATAAGAAAACGTACCAGATGAACCCCGCCAACAGCCGCGAAGCCTTAATTGAAGCCCAGCTCGACTTTGCTGAAGGCGCCGACTTCCTGATGGTCAAGCCGGCGCTACCGTATCTGGATATTGTCAGGCTGCTGCACGATACGTATGATCTGCCCATTGCTGCCTATAATGTCAGCGGAGAATACGCCATGATTAAGGCTGCCGGTCAGCTTGGCTGGCTGGATGGTGAACGGGCCATGATGGAGTCGTTGATGGCCATCAAGCGTGCCGGAGCCAGTGTAATTTTAACGTACTTCGCCAAAGAAGCGGCCTCGCTTTTATGAGCAAACTTCTCATTGTCAACGCCCGGCTGGTTAATGAAGGCCACATTACCGAAACCGACGTACTGGTTGCCGATGGATTCATTGAGCAGGTTTCGTCCAATTTGTCGGGTCAATTTGCCCAGCGGGTCATTGACGCCAAAGGACAGTATCTGTTGCCCGGCGTTATTGACGATCAGGTGCATTTTCGGGAGCCGGGCCTTAAGCACAAAGCCACCATCCGGTCGGAGTCGCGAGCGGCCGTGGCGGGGGGCGTCACTACGTTCATGGAGATGCCCAACACCATCCCCAATGCGCTGACTCAGGCTTTACTAGCCGACAAGTACGAGATTGCGGCCCGGTCATCGAT
>DATHAW010000158.1:0-5207 GCA_035296465.1 Spirosoma sp. | reverse complement strand
CTCATACGACACCAAACTGCCATTGGGCCCAAGCGTCAGACAGACCAGTAGGGCACCCATCCCGTGAAAATCAGTAAGGATTTTTTCTATGGGTTGAGTCTCCCCGTAAATTCGGGTTGCGTCGTCTTCGCTTAGTTTGACAAATGCCCCGGCTGAGCAATACTCGCTCAGAATGTGCCAGGCGTGTTGACGGTCAGGCCAGATGCTCGGCGCGTAATTGGCATCAATACTAACCTGACAACCTGCCAACTGAGCGCGTCGGGCGGCATCGACAATGGTATCCTGCGCTGGTTGCCGGCTGAGCGCAAAGCAGGTCGTATGAAAAATTGTGGACTGAGCCAGCAGCGAGTCGGGTAATTGATCCGGCTTAATCTGGCAGTCGGCGGTGCGGTACGCAATGAAATCGGGTGTGCCCGACGTGCGTGAGACAACGACAATGCTGGTAGGCACCAGCGGGTCCGTAACGATGTGCTGCGTATCGACACCTGTTTCACTAACCTGGTGAATCAGATAGCGTCCGAGGTTGTCGTTGCCAACGCAGGCTGCCAGGGCCGTAGCGTTGCCCAGGCGGGCCATATTAGCGGCCATATTTGCCGGGCTGCCCCCCTGATACCGGCGGAAGTCGGGCGAGTCGTACAAGCTGGAGGAAACATGGTGACCAATAAAGTCGGCCAGTAACTCGCCAACCGAGAGGAGGGCATAGGGACGGAGAACTGGGGTAGTCATTAACGAGCGGGGGCCTTTCAAGAAAATACCTTCCGGCTGCTTTGTTTCTGACACAAAGCAGCCGGAAGGCAAAAATAGGAAACAGTTCAGTATTAATGTCCGCCTGATGGAATCGGCAAGTCCCCTTCTTGGCCCGATGCTATTTCTTTCACTAAAAAACACGAAGCAGCTGCGAGCAACAAACAAACCCCCGCCGTTACCAGCGCGTTGCGCGGGTCGTCGCCCAGCAGCGACTTGTAATAAAGAGGTACGGTAATCATACCGATGAACTGAGGTACACAGATGAAACCATTAAAAATACCCATATAAACGCCCATGCGTTCTTTGGGAACAGCACTGGCCAGCATCAGATAAGGCATCGACATAATTGACCCCCAGGCTAAACCGATAATGCTCATACCGATCAGATAAATCATTTTGTCGTTGGAGGTAAGCGTCAGGAAGAAGCCCATCGCACCGATGGTGAGGAACAGGGCGTGCGTAGCCCGCGCACTGCCGATGGCTTTTGCAATTCGGGGAAGGAATATAGAAATTACGGCGCAGGAGATACTGAACATCGCAAAGCAAAGCCCCCCCCATTTGGTGCCGGCCTCAAAACCCGCCTTGTTCGAAACGGCATCGGGGGCATTGAAGGCATATTTAGCGGTGGCAAGCGATAGGTATTGCCACATCAGCGGTAAACCGTACCAGGTAAAGAATTTCACCCACCAAAGTTGCTTCATCACGGTTGGCATAGCTGAGAGCGACGCTAAAATCTCTCTGAAAACAGGCAGCATCAAAAACAGGTAGCTTCCTGCCAATATGCCCCCTCCCCACAGTAAACCAGCCTGAAGACCACCAACCCGCACCGCAAAAAAGAAGGCCAGGATAGCCGCGCCGAGGGACAATGCAATGTGCCAGAAGGAGATCGACTTCTTCTCTTCGGCGGTAAACACGTGCGGGGCTTTGTAGCTGTCATTGACGGGTGGATATTCTTTCGTCGTTTGGATCGTCCAAAGCACCGAGAGCAGAATAGCGGCCGCACCAATGTAAAATGGGTAACGTACTGAGTTTGGAATGCCATTGGCTAATTGTCCTTCCGACAGCACCATTGAGATGCCCAAAATTGGTAAAATATACGGCATCAGGTTGGCTAATGTTTGTCCAAAGCCCACCATAAACGATTGTACGGCAAACCCCGTCGGTCGCTGTTTATCGTTGAGCATGTCGCCGACGAAAGCCCGAAAAGGCTCCATAGCGGAGTTTAAGCCCGCATCGAGCATCCACATCAGCCCCGCTGCCATCCAGATGTATGACGAGTTGGGCATCAACACCAACGCAATACTGCCCAGCACCGCTCCCGCCAGAATAAACGGCTTGCGTCGGCCCCACGTCGGCGACCAACTCCGGTCTGAGATAGACCCAATGATGGGTTGGAGCAACAGACCCGTTAACGGTCCAGCCAGCCATAGGCCCGGAATAGACGCTTCGTCGGCACCCAGATAGCGGTAGATTGGGCTCATGTTGGCCTGTTGAAGACCAAAACCATACTGAATACCCAGAAAGCCGAAACTCATATTCCATATCTGCCAGAAAGTAAGCCGGGGTTTGGCAGACCCGACGGTCTTCTGAAGGTTTTCGGTTTGCATGTGGGTGCTGTTTAATCAACTTAGTGTAGGCAATAATACGCAGTGGTTTGCGGGATACACAGATAGTTTGGGCTTATTTTTTGAAAAGGCGTATTTTTGAGCATGGTTCCAAAAAACTGCTTGCTGTTGGTGTCAGCAGTCATAGCCTTCCTGCTATCTGTTAACAGCGCACTGGCAGCTGTCACTACGGACTCCACCCAACTCGTGCGGGTAAGGTCGGTGTCGCTCAAGGGAAATTACCGAACCCGCGACCGGATCGTGCTGCGTGAGATGAGCCTGCATATCGGCGATACAATACGGTTGTCGGCTTTGCCGGGACGGCTGGCTTGGGATCAGCGTAATATCAACAACACCAACCTGTTTATAACGGTGAGCGTAACGGCCGAACAAACGTCACCCACTGATACTACCCAATTCACCCCGCTCGACCTGACCGTTACCATGAAAGAACGGTGGTATTTTGTGGCCTATCCCGTGTTTGACATTGCCGACCGAAACCTGAACGAGTGGTGGTATGACCGGGGCCGTGATATTGGACGGACCATCTATGGGGGGCGAGTGAGTTACAGGAACGTAACGGGCACGAACGACCGCCTTCAGATGGAATATGTGCGGGGGTTTCTGAAAAGAACAATTCTTTCTTACTCAAAACCGTATATTGACAGGGCGCAAAAAACCGGTCTGCGCGTAGACCTGGGCTACCTCACCAACAACGAAATTCCTTACCGTACTTTGGCTGATAAGTGGCTGTATACGAAGTCTGAACAGATCCTTCGCGAACGTGCCTTCGCGGGCCTGACTGTTACAAACCGGCGTGGTTTATACCATTATCATTCCGTTGAGACCCGCTATACCCGTACCACTATTGCCGATACCGTTGCCCGGCTCAATCCGGATTATTTCCTCGACAGCCAAACGCGTCAGCAGTATCTGACGCTCGCTTATGGGTATCGCTATGACCGGCGTGACAATGTAGCTTACCCCTTGCAGGGAACGTTTTTCAGGGGTAGTGTCGGGCTGAATGGCCTGTTGCCAGCAGATGATTACCGGTTTTTTGAAATGACGGCCTCTATTACGAAGTACTGGCCTTTAGGCGGCCGGTTCTACGGAGCCGGGAGCTTACGCGGACGGCTGTCCTGGCCCGAACGGCAACCTTATTTTAACCTGCGGGCCCTGGGTAGTTCGAGCGATATGATCAGGGGATACGAGCTCTACGTAGTTGATGGTCAGCAATTTGGTATTTGGCGCAACAGCTTCCGGTATCAATTGTTCGATACCGTCAGGCAACTGAACTGGCTCAGAGTCAGGCAATTTAATACACTGCCTATTGCTGCTTACATCACGGCGTTTGGCGATGCAGGCTATGTGAACAGCACCGTAGCCAGGCAGTACCAGAGTCAGTTAGCTAACCGGTTGCTCATTGGCACAGGCATAAGCCTCGACCTTGTCACGTATTACAACTTAGTATTCCGACTTAGTGGAACAGTGAACGGGCAGGGCAAAACAGGTTTATTTTTCAATCTGGCTCAGGAACTCTAGTCAATCCTAAAGGCCATCATCTTGTACAACAGACGTATATCTACCGGTTCCGGACTAAGGTAACCGTGTCCAGGTTGTGGTTCTACCCAGAAAACTCATACCCAGCATGAAACCGTGCAGGCTAAGTGTATTGGCATCCCGAAGGGTCAGCTCGCAGCCGTAGGTTTTGCCATCTTCCGGATTATAAATCTGGCCATCTGTCCACACGTTGTTCCCTTTATAAACCAAATTGGTAATGATCGGCAAATTCAGCACCGGACGCATTCTAAGTTTATCGTTGGGATTTAGTTTGTCAACCTTTGGCCTGTTGGTGTGGGGATCGGTAGGCTCGGCCATCCAGACCAACTTGCCATAATACCGATCGCCCTGTCTATAAATCTGCACATGATTCTTTTTCTTGGAACTGCACCATCTCCCCACCAGCTGGTCAGGATCATCAGGCCGGGCTGTTAAGGCACTTCCCGTGAGAATGAATACGATGAGCAGACAAAAAAAAGGCAATCGGGTCATGACGACGTATAGGGCAATGATGTGTTTAGTTTAGAGTTTAAACGCTGAAAGAACGTAGACATTGGCTCTACCGGGAAAAACCTACGTTGGCAGCCGTATCTTTGCGTGAGTATAACTACGCTAAAAATAGTATGTATCGAATTGGTTTACTGCTAACGGCCACGCTCTTTTTTATGGGGCAGGCCTGCACCAACAAAAAGCAAACCGCTGCTCAAACGGCCGATTCATCGACGGCGGCCAAACCCGGTCCAGCGGTCGATTACGCACCCCAACCCATTACGGGCCGATTAGCTAACCTGGGCCTGACGCGCGACAGTCACTGGCGCGGCATCAACCTGGGAGACGAGTTCAGCGCAGTAAAAGCAAAAGAAAAGGGCGAACCCTTTGAGAGCGATGCCAAACACGTCGGTTATACGGTCGAATTTCCCAACCTCGAAACGGCTGATATGCTGTACTACCAGAATAAAGGCAGGGTTTCAGCCATTGAGGTGGATTTATTTCTCAACACCAGCCAGTCAATCAGCGCCTACCGAAAAGAACTGGTGCCGTATTTCACAACGCGCTACGGTACGCCTAAAACCAGCCCTGGTGGATTTATCTGGACTGGCTCAACAGGCGAACAGGTCAGCCTGAAAGATGTATCGAAGGGAAAAGATTTTGGTTTGAAAATTAAAATTGCACCAATTAGTGAAGCGACGATAGCGTCGTCAAAGTAGATTCCCTTGCGTTCCAATTGAGGTGTAAGCTAAATTGGAACTTGCGTTTTACAGCTACTTCAAAAATTATATTTCACCCTAAAAGCAG
>DATHAW010000157.1:0-11010 GCA_035296465.1 Spirosoma sp. | reverse complement strand
CACTCAGCCGATCGCCCTCGGGCATGACAATGATGAGATTATACTGATCCGCCAGCTTATGTACCAGCATCTTGTCGGGCGTTTGCTTTAGCCAATCACTAAACTGCCCGCCACCCCCGTGCAGGAGGTACAGCACCGGGTAACTGGCTTTAGCCTTCCCGGCCCCGGCAGACCCATAGGATTGAGGCAGGACAACAGCCGCCCGCATCGTGCGCTTCATGGCACTGCTGGCAATAGTCAACGTATCGACCTGAGCACTAAAAGCCAGCAAGGGCAGCAGGTGCAGACTGCTGTAGATGAGCAAACGAGCCAAACGCATAGTGAACAGAAACTGGTTGAATCTAAACTGCCAGTGGGGCCACCGGGCCATTATGGTACCTTTACGTTAAAAATACACAAAGCTGCATTACGTCTGTAGTACGTAAAGACTTTTGCTATAAAATTTTATGGTTGATTATACGTACACGGCCGCTCAATACTATCAGGAAGTGTCTGAGCAGTATATTCATTGCCTACCCATAGATGGCGTCATTTTTGGCTTTCACCAGGATCAACTCAAGGTGTTGCTGCTGCGCTGGAGGGGAACGCCTGAATGGAGCCTGCCCGGTGGATTTATCTAAAAAACCGATTCGGTAGACCTGGCCGCGCAACGTATCATGCAGGAACGAACGGGCTTAGCTGCGCTTTATCTTCAGCAGTCTGACATCTTTGGCGAAGCGGTCCGCTGTAATGAGGGAGAAACCTGGAATAAGATAAATTTGCCAGTCCAGAGCGTCAACTGGTCAGAGCAGACAATTTCAATTGATTACCTTGCACTGGTAGAGCATTCTAAAGTCGTTCCCTCGCCAGACATTTTAACGGAGGAATGCTCTTGGTGGAGCGTGGAGGCTATTCTCGCCCTTCTTTTTGATCACAACAATGTTATTGGAGTGGCTCTTGGATCGCTACGCAGACAGTTAAGCAAACAAACCATCAGTCACTTACTGCCCGAAACGTTTACAATACCTAAACTACAACGGTTGTACGAAACGATTTTGGGCCACCTGCTGGACGCTCGCAATTTCTACAAGAAAATGATTGCGCAGGGGCAGTTAGAGCGCCTGGCTGAGCGACGGGTGGATACCCCCCATAAAGCCCCTTTTCTGTATCGGTTCAAGCCGCAGGCTGCTTAGGTCCTAAACCGGGACCTTATCAGATCCAAGAGACTAACTTTTTAGCGTTGGCCTGATCGAGAGTTAATCAGCTTGTTGGCGGCCAGTACGTTTACCAGCTCCCACGAAAACGGTAACCATTGGTCACGATTCTCATCGTACACTTCGGTAGCCGCTTCGCAGACGAATAGCTTATAGTCGAATTTAGGGTAATTACTGACTAAATATCCGGGGTAATAGTAGTCTTTTTGCTGACGCCGGGCATGATTTAGTTTCAGCAGCATCAGGTATTTGCCCAGGCTTTGTCGCCGATAGGCCGGGTGATAAATATTCAAAATGCCGGCAATGCTTTTCTCACCATTGTCGAAGACCCCAACGGCAATTAAGGTGTTGCCATCCCGCACTTCAACTGCATATGTATCAAACAGCGTGGTTATGGCCCCGTCCATCAGGCAGGCTTCTACCGAATTATACGTATCGAAATCAAGAGAGTCTTTATACAGACCATATAGGTTTTCTATTTCATCGGTAAGCACAAGCGGCCTGATCTCCACCGAATAGTTTTCGTTGATTCGGAGCAGTCTCGCCTGCTTGGGTCCGTACTGAACCATGGACGTTGCGAGTCGCAGCCAATGTACCGGGCACAGCACATCATCGACAGTCAGGTACCGGCATGTGAACATATCCTGCTGCATCCGGTAATACCCTTTGCTCAAGAGCAAATCCAGTCTTCTTCCTTTCATGGTAAAGTCTTGCAGTCTACAGGGCCTGCCTGTAAATAAGTCAACCGACAACCAAAGACCTCACTAATCTTTGGTTGTCGGTTGGAAATAGACGAAGGCTTTGGGTCAGCAGGGCCGTTAGCTGCCATTGGCTACAACTCCCGTACCCAGATGTTCCGGAAGCCGACCGGGTTGCCATGGTCCTGCAGCAGAATGGGGCCTGCACCGTGTGCCTGTACCTTCGGATAGCCAATATACTCGGTCGTGCCGCGAATGGCCGCGTGGTTCTGCACCAGCACCCCGTTGAGCAGCACTGTTACGTAGGCATAGTCGGTCATCATGCCAGCTTTGTTGAAACGGGGCGCCTGATAAACGATGTCGTACGTCTGCCACTCGCCCGGCTTACGGCTGGGATTGGCCAGCGGAATGGTTTGCTTATAAATTGAACCCACCATGCCGTTCACATACGTAGCGTTGTTGTAGTTGTCGAGCACCTGCAGCTCATAGCGTCCCTGCAAAAAGATACCGCTGTTACCGCGTCCCTGCCCGGTTCCTTCTACTTTCTCGGGCGTTTTGAATTCGATGTGAAGCTGGAAATCATTGAATTCTTTCTTCGAGCGGGCCGAGAACCCTTTGGTTGAATACATGACGCCGTCGGTCACGGGCCATTTCAGCGCACCCTCATTGGTTTTCTCCCAACTGGCGGGCGAGTAGCCTTTAATGGCCACCCACTGGTCAGTATTTTTGCCATCGAACAGAACAATGGCGTCAGAGGGGGGCGTAATGCCGGACGTATTGGCTGTGACCGTACCCGGTGTAACAACTGGCGGGACTGGCTCCCAGATTTCGGAGGATTCGGGCGATTGTTTGCCTGCCTGATTCTGCGCCATCGAAACAGTGGCTACGCTTAGGAGCGCTACGCAGGCGGCAAGGGATAAAGAACTGTTTTTCATGGAAACCGGGGGAGTTAATGAATTCTGCTTAAAACGTCCAAAGATAGAGCAAATAGGGAATCTCATCATTTTGTGGATAAAAAATGGTAGTTTCAAGCCTTAAAACGTCTCTTTTTGCATGAAAACGTCAATTCCTGCCACCCGCCTTCGCTGGCTGCTGAGCGTCGGCTGGACGCTGGGCACCGGTCTGGTAAGCGCCCAACCGACCCCGCTACCCGGGCTGCCACTCCCGCTTAACGACCTAAGTCAGTTCACCGCACCGACGCCCAACTGGCGCATTGTCGGCAATGTCCGCGCTGATTTGAACAAACCCAATACGCTCATCACCGACAATGGTACGGGCGTACTGGCCAACATCCCGCTGGCAAAGGCACCGGCCGACCCAAAAAATCCTTACAAGTACGATCTGGTTGCGGCCCTCCAGCACGGCGATGTTGATCTGGAACTGGATTATATGATGGCCTCAAAGTCTAACTCCGGCGTGTACCTGCAGGGACGCTACGAAGTTCAGCTACGCGATAGCTGGGATGTTCGTTCGCCTACTGTTCATGATAACGGGGCAGTTTATGAGCGGTGGGACGAAAAACGACCCGAAGGCCAGAAAGGCTACGAAGGCCACGCGGCCCGCCAGAACGCCAGCCGTGCGCCGGGTTTGTGGCAGCACCTGAAGATCTCGTTTCAGGCCCCGCGCTTTAACACCAATGGGGCCGGCGGGGTGCCGCAAAAAACCGAAAATGCCCGAATCATTCGGATCGAACTGAATGGGGTTACCATTCAGGAAGACGTTGAACTGACCGGCCCAACCCGTGGCTCTTTGTTTGAGGACGAAAAACCACTTGGCCCCCTCCGCTTTCAGGGCGACCACGGTGCGGTGGCTTTTCGCAACATCCACTACATCAGCTTCGATAAGCCCCGGCCCCAGCTGACGGATCTGAAATATGCAGTTTACAAAGGAAAATACGAAAAAGAACCCGACTACAGCCGGGCGGCTCCCGAATCGCAGGGCACCACGCCCATCCTGTCGGCTACTGTAAGCCGCATTCCCAATGAATTCCTGATTCGCTATACTGGTACGCTCCGCGTAGCCGAACCGGGCGAGTATCGCTTCAACCTGGGAGCGCCGGGGGGCGGGGGCATGCTCAAAATCAACAATCAGTCGGTGGTGGCACCGGGCAGCCGAACCGGGCGAGTTACGTTACCCAAAGGCGATTTGCCCTTCGAGCTGTTTTATTCCAAGTTCGTAGAATGGCAGAAGCCTAACCTGGGATTAGCCATTTCCGGCCCTGGCATTCGCGAGTTTTTCCTCACCGACGCCACGAGCAGTGCCATCGACGAGGTAGACCCTATTATGATCGACGCGCCGACCAACACGGTGTTGCGTAGTTTCATGGATATTCCTAGCGCAGATGCGCCCCGCGTGGATGCGTCGGGTAATTCCAACCCTCAAAACCGGCCCCAGCGTGTTCGTATTACCCATGCCATCTCGGTGGGTAGTCCGGAGCAGGTGCATTATACGTATGATCTGGATAAAGGGGCGCTGGTGCAGGTTTGGCGCGGTGCCTTCCTGGATGCTACGCCCATGTGGCACGAGCGGGGCGATGGCTCCTCCCGGCCAATGGGCATGGTACAGCGCATGGGGCCGCCGGTGCTTTTTCTGACCAAACTTGCGTCGCCCCAGGCCAGCTGGACGGCCGACACAACCGGTTCGGGCTTCCGGCCAAAAGGCTACGTACTCGATGACACCGACCGTCCTACGTTTAAGTACCTGAGCTACGGCAGTGCCGTAGACGATAAAATCCGGGTGCTGGCCAATGGGCAGGGGATTCAGCGCGAGGTTACGATTGCGAACCCGGCGGGTAATCTGTATGCCCGGCTGGCCAGCGGCTCCACCATCCGGGCGATGGAAAATGGTCTTTACCTCGTCGATGGGCATGAATATCTCCGTATTGACGACGCAACTGGGGCCAAACCCGCCATTCGGGAGGGCAGCAACAATCGGCAGGAGTTGATTGTGCCAGTGAAAGGAAAAGTGGTTTACTCAATCTTGTTTTAATAAATAGTATCGCACCGGTCGCCGGTCCGCTATTGTCATTCGACCAATGAAACACATTTTAACAACCCTCTTTGCCGTAGCTACAATGCTGGCGGTGCGGGCGCAGGAGTCGCCCAAAGAGGAAGATTTTTATAAAATCTTGAAGGTGAGCGCTCCCGAGGGTACGCTGCTCGAAGTAGGCGGCCTGACGGTGCTGCCCGATGGAAGCCTGGGCGTAGCAACGCGCCGGGGCGATGTCTGGATCGTGGAAAACCCAACGAGCCGCAAACCTTTTTTTCGCAAGTTCGCGTCGGGTCTGCACGAGATTCTGGGGCTGACCCACAAAGATGGAGCACTCTACTGTGCCCAGCGTGGCGAACTGACCAAGCTGGTCGATACCGATAAAAACGGCCGGGCCGACGTGTTCGAAACGGTTTACGCCTGGCCTCTATCGGGGCACTACCACGAATACAGCTTTGGTCCCAAAATAGCGCCCGACGGCAATTTCTTTGTGACGGGCAATGTCGCGTTTGGGGATGAAGAGTGGTGGCGGGGCGAAAGCCGGGTGCCCTGGCGCGGCTGGACCATGAAAATCAGCGAAAATGGCACCATGCAACCCTGGGCCACCGGCATGCGCTCGCCCTGCGGACTGGGTATTTACGATGGTGAACTTTTCTATTCCGACAATCAGGGCGAATGGATGGGATCGGGCGGTATTTTTCACGTCACAAAAGGCTCGTTTACGGGCCACCCGGCTGGTTTACGCTGGACGGGTATGCCTAATTCGCCCGTCAAACTCACCAACGAGCAGTTCGTTGCCAAAGTGGATGAACGGCGTCGGCGGGACGAAAACGGGCGGGCCATCAAACCCGAGAACGTAGTGGCCGAAACCCCGACGTTTCTCTACGCCATGAAAGAGCAGTTTCCTAATGCGGATGTGCACACGCCGGCCGTTTGGCTGCCCCATGGTATACTGGGCATCTCGAACTCCGAGATTCTGGAGATTCCGCAGGGCGCCTTCGGACCGTTTGCCGGGCAGTTGCTGGTAGGCGACCAGGGCATGAGCAAGATCTCGCGGGTGTTTATGGAAAAAGTGAACGGCGAGTACCAGGGCGGAGCCATCGAACTACGTAACGGTTTTCGGTCGGGCGTCCTCAGAATGGCATGGGGAAAAGACGGCTCTCTGTTTGTGGGCGAAACCAACCGGGGCTGGGGGTCTGCCGGCGAGGCCAGCGAAGGCCTGCAACGATTGGTATGGAACGGGGCAATGCCGTTTGAGATGCGTAGCGTAAAGGCCATGCCCGACGGCTTTGAGGTAGAATTCACAAAGCCTGTCGACCGGAAATCGGCCGAGGACCTGGCTTCGTACCGTGTCGAGAGTTTCATTTATAAATACCACGCGGTCTATGGCAGCCCAACCATTAATAAGGAAGCCCTGCCTCTGAAAGGCGTTAAAGTTTCGGCCGACGGTATGAAGGCCCGGCTCGTGGTTGGGGATATGCGCAAATATTATATACACCAACTAACACTCGACGGCGTACGCGGAGCCGAGGGTTCTTATTCACTCGTTCACCCGATAGCCTATTATACGCTCAACAACATCCCCGACGGGCAGAAACTGGCGATGAGCGATGTAAGCACAAGAAACTCGGCAGCTACGCCTGCTGCGACAACCCCCGCAGTCACCTCCATGTCGGCTAAGAAAGCAGCCCCGGCTAAAGGAGCCAAATCGGCCGCAACCGGTGTAGCGACGCCCGGAGCCAAACCTAAATTAGTCGAAGGTCAGGCTGTGACAATGGCAAAAGCCGGAACGCCGGCCGCACCGACCTATGATGAAGTGAAAGGGTTACTGACGCGCCACACCTGCCTGGCCTGCCACCAGGCCAACAAGCGGCAGGTTGGTCCGGCCTATGCTGACGTAGCGAAACGCCGGTACACCAACGACCAGATTGTGGAGTTGATCTACAATCCTAAACCACAGAACTGGCCCGAGTACGCCACCGAAATGCCTCCCATGCCGCAGGTTCCCAGAGCCGACGCCCTGAAGATTGCCGCCTGGATTAACTCGCTCGCTCCGAATGGAGGACAAACCTCAGCAGGAGCGCCTAAGCCCTGACGTATCCTGAGGGTAGATAGGATATGGGTGGTAGCTTGTAAAATTACTTAAACGGGATTGACCTCGATTACTCTAAGTGGGGTCAATTCCGTTTAAGTAATTTTCTGGTGTTTAAACGGCTGCCTTATAGTAGATAGCCTTGAAGATAGCCTTTTAGAGCTGGAAACCTGCAAAGAATAATTTTTTATATTTACATAATAACTCTTTTTTCCATTTAATGATTACGCACAGATGAAACACTCTTTATGTACACGGGCCGGTGCGTTGACGCTGCTCCTTTGGGCCGTATGTCTGCTCACCCACGTAGCACAGGCCCAGGACCGCCGGATAACTGGGCGCGTTTTGTCGGGCAAGGACCAGGAACCGATTCCAGGCGTAAATATCCTGATCAAAAATACCCAGGTTGGAACAACAACCGATGCCGCCGGCAATTTCGTTTTGAATGTTTCGCCCAACGCTACGCTTGTCGTTAGTGCTATTGGCTATACAGGACGGGAAGTAACAGTTGGCAATCAGTCCCAGATAGACGTAACGCTGAACGAAGGGGACCAAAACCTGAGCGAAGTGGTCGTGACTGCCCTTGGTATCAAAAAAGAGACCAAAACACTGGGCTATGCTACCGCTACGCTGGGTTCTGACCAGATCAACGTGAATCGGCAACCTAATTTCATGAACGCCCTGCAGGGCAAAATGTCGGGGGTGCAAATTTCGAGCTTAGGCACGGGGCCGGCAGGTACGAGTAAAATTCGGATTCGCGGCCAGTCGTCGTTTTCGGGTCAAAACAGCCCGCTCATCGTGGTCAACGGCGTACCCATTGACAACACCAACTTCAGCATCAACCCCGGCAACAACGGCTCCGACGCGTCGATTGGCAACCGGGGCTTTAACAACTCCGATGGTGGCGACGGTCTGAGCAGCATTAACCCCGACGATATTGAGCAGATGACTGTGCTGAAAGGCGCAACGGCAGCCGCACTTTACGGCTCGCGGGCTAAGGATGGCGTCATCATGATTACGACCAAAACCAAAGGCAGTGGCTCGGGCATTGGCGTAACCTTCAACAGCAACCTGACCGTTGAGCAGCCACTCGACTTTACCGATTATCAGTATGAGTACGGTCAGGGCGAGAACGGCGTTCGGCCCACCACGCCTGACCCTACATCCGGGGTGTGGAGTTGGGGTGAGCGGTTTCAGCCGGGCATGACGCAGGTGCTGTTTGGGGGCGTTACGGTGCCGTATGAACCCGTCCGCAACCGAATTCGGAAATTTTACCGCGATGGGGTCAACTGGACCAACACCATTCAGTTGTCGACGGCAGGCGAAAAAGGCGGAATGAATATTTCGGCATCAAACCTTGACTCGAAGGGTATTACCCCAAACAACACCTTCAGGCGGCAGAGCCTTAATTTCGGTTTTAACTACAACGTAGTGCCCAAATTGAACGTGTCGGGCACGATCAACTACTCCTACGAAAACAACCGAAATCCACCTCAGATTGCCCAGCAGGACTTTACGATTCCAACGGTGCTCTACACCATGGCTAACTCGATGCCACTCGAGGTCATGGAAGCCAACAAGTACGATGCCAACGGGAATGAATTTGTGTGGTCACGCTTCCGCAATCGCACGAATCCCTACTTCGCGCTGAGCGATAAGTTTGAAAAAATACAGCGCGACCGGGTCTTTGGGAACATAGCCCTCCGCTATAATCTGGCTGATTGGCTATATGTACAGGGTCGGATTGGTCAGGACTACTGGTCGCGGAATCAGGTATATAATTTCCCAACGGGTGCGGCATCACAAGGTCCTCCACCGGCTGGTTTCGTAAACGGCTGGGTGACGCAGGAAACGCGCCGTTTCCGTGAGGTCAACGCCGACTTCCTGATCGGGGCCAACCGTAAGTTTGGTAAGATTGGGGTCGATGCGACGCTCGGCGGCAACCAGTTGTACCGGTATGGCGATAACAACAGTGTTTATGCGCAGGATTTTGTGGTGCGCGGTCTCTACACGCCCCAGAACGCCCGCGTGAAGGACCCAACTTACAACCTCAGCGAACGGAAAGTCAACTCGCTGTATGGGCAGTTGGGCTTGTCGTATAACGACTACCTGTTCCTGAATGCCACCGCCCGCAACGACTGGTTCTCGACGCTGGCACCCGGCAACCGGAGTATTCTGTATCCGTCGATAACAGGAAGCTTTGTGTTCTCGCAAGCTTTCAACAGTGCACTGCCAGCCTGGATTTCATTCGGCAAACTGCGCGCGGCCTACGCCGAAGTGGGCAGCGACACGGATGTTTCGCCGTATGCCAACGGGCTATTCTATGGCGTAAACGCCAATCTGTTCCAGGGCCAGCCGGTGGGTTTCATTTCAGGAAGCCGTGTGCCCAACGTCAATCTGAAGCCGATGCGTGTAGCAGAAACGGAGATTGGTATGGAATTGAAGTTCCTCAACAACCGCATTGGTTTCGATATTGCGTACTACAATAAAATCACGAGCGACCAGATTGTAGCAGCACAGATTTCTACCGGGTCAGGTTACTTCGATCAGCTTATCAACAGCGGTCAGAGCCAGAGCCGGGGCATCGAGTTGTTGCTGACTGGTTCGCCTGCCCGCAGTGCTAACTTTAGCTGGGACATCAGCTTCAACGCAGCCTATAACGAAACCAAACTCCTGCGCCTGCTGAATGACGACGACGGATCACCCGAACGTGACTACGACAAAAACGGCCAGCCTGCTCAGATCGTTACGGGAGGTGGGGTGTTTATCGGCGAACTGCGGCAGGTTGTGGGCAAGCCCCTTGGACAGATTTACTCCTTCCCGTTGCTGCGTAATGCGCAGGGTCAGCTTATCCACACCGCCAGTGGACTGCCACAGCGCGCGCCCCAACAGATCTCGTTTGGCTCGGCACTGCCCAAATGGTTTGGCGGAATCACCAACACGTTCAACTACAAGGGCCTCAACCTCACGTTTCTGATCGACTACCGCTTAGGCAACAAAATGATTTCGGGTACCAACCGGAACGCCATCCGCCACGGCCTGCACCAGATGACGCTCGTTGGGCGTGGCAACCCAGACAACCTGATGGCTGGTGTTGGCGTTGCGCCGAACGGCGAAGTGAACGCGGGCCGCGTAAACCCCCAACAGTACTACGAAAATATGGTGGCTAACAACATAGGCGAAGTGGTGGTTTACAACGGTGGTTTTGTGAAACTCCGGCAGGTATCGCTTGGTTACGACTTCACGCGCTTTCTGCCCAAATCTATGTTTATCAGAGGGCTACGCCTAAGTGCTGTGAGCAACAACGTGCTGTTGCTGAAGAAGTGGGTCGATAACATTGACCCTGAGCAGTTCGGCTACTCGTCTGACAACGTGGTGGGCCTGGAAGGCACGGGCGTACCCATAACCCGTAGTGTTGGCTTTAATTTGAACGCACGATTTTAACTCTCCCAAGCCCCTGAAGGGGTGTAAAAAATATGAAAAAGATAGTTTCAATCTGGAGTCTTTGTGCAGCTTTACTGTTGGCGACAAGTTGCGAACAGGGTTTTGACGAACTGAACGTCAACCCGAACTCCCCTACGGCTCTCAACCCGGTATTGCTCCTAAACAACGGTATACTCAGTAGCAACTTCCCGACGGATGCGATGGTTTTTGAAGCCGGGATTGTGCAGCAGATTATCTCGCCCAACGGCACGGTGTTGGCCGGAGCCAACTTTAACGTCGATAACAAGGCTCGCAACGCGGGTAACTGGAACACCTACTTTCAGAACGCAAACCGGCACTTAGTCGACGTGATCGAGCAAACACGCAGCAATACCAACCGCTCGAACCTGTATCACGCGGCCCGAATCTGGCGTGCCAACATCATGATGATCCTGACCGACACCTACGGCGATATTCCATACACGGAGGCCGGACTGGGGTATTTGAAAGGAGTTTCGTTTCCTAAGTACGACAAGCAGGAAGCTGTTTATAATGACATCATCAAAGAACTGACCGAAGCGGCAGCGGGGCTGGATGCCGCCAAAACCCGTGAAAC
>DATHAW010000156.1:0-4287 GCA_035296465.1 Spirosoma sp. | reverse complement strand
CAGGTTGTTTTTTGCATGAGGACATCAGTAAAATCAGGCTGCAATCCTTGCCCGCACCTGCTGCGTTATAATCTGCGATTTATCGTCGAGAGTAACCAAAAAGATAAAAGCAATCTCCCGGGGAACGGTAGCTGTACCCGGTGTTACCACTACGGTTGGATACTTGGCGCGAAATGCAGCCAGCGTTGTTTCAAACTCAGCCGTGGTTCCATTGGCAGGAATCGGTGCCGTGTTCAAGGCAGCGGCTGCGCTGTTTAGCGATGCGGCATTGATACCAGTACCACCACCTACCACCCGGGTTATTTCCTTAATGGTCCGGCCACTGCTGGCTGGAATAGACAGCGTGAACTTTATGGTGCCACCAGCGGCTGTCGATACGTCAATGAATGGATTACCTCCAAAGGTGGTAGCACCTGGAAACGTAACCGGAACGGCTGGCCGATTATCACGAACCAGTGGCCCGTATTCCAGATCATCTTTACAGGCAAAATTGGTAAAGGCCAACGTTGCCAGTAGGAAGCCTTTTATAAGTATATGTTTCATTTGTTTGCTTGGTTAAACGAAGGGACAACGATTAGTCAATGTCCCACCACACTTTGACATTGGACTGCGGAGCCGGATTCGGGAAGTTTGGATTACGCTCGATTTCCTGCGTAATATATACGGCCCGCACCGGACGAGTGGCATCAACACCCGCTGCGTTCTGCGATTCGAGCAGTTTAGGATAGCCAGTCCGCCGGTAATCATTCCAAAGTTCCAGACCGTTTCCGGTAAAGGCAATGTACTTCTGGGTGATGATCTGCTCTAACTTTTGCTCGTTTGTTCCGGTCAATGTAGCGACTTTAGGATTCGCAGCCAGATAAGCATCAATCTGGGCCGTTGTCAGCCCTGCCAGCGTCATAGAAGCCCGAATACCTTCGGTGTACAATGCCTGCGGATCACCCGCCGTGCCAAGCGTTAGTGCCGACTCAGCCAAGATAAACGCCCGCTGAAAGTTAGTCAGCAACCGCACGGGTCCTTCGCCATTCGCTCCGGTAACATACGCGTTATAGCGCGACCAGTTGCTGACGGGCGTGGGCCTGGCTCCAGACTGACCATTATCCCATGTTACGTAATTGGCAGCCGGCTTTGTAAAGAAGATCGGCAGTCGCGGATCATTATTGGCCTGTAGCAGGTTTAGGTAGCGCGTACTTAAAATCAGGTCGTCCTTAAACAAACTGATATTTGTGTACTCAAAACGAGGATCGCGGCTACCAACACTGGCACCAAACATTACGTTCAGATCATCGGCGTTTGAGTTAATGAACTGACCCCCGGCTATCACCTGATCAATAATAGATTTAGCCAGAGCAGGTTCTTTACGGCTGATTGTATTGGCCATCTTAAGCAGCAGTGTGTTGCCAGCTCGGCGCCATTTGGCCAAATCACCTTTATAAATGGCATCGTCATTTCCGGGTTTGGTCGTTGACGTAGCACCTAAATCGGTAAGACCTTCACGTACCAGATCAAACAGGCTTTGAATATTAGCCGACTGATTGCCTTTGTATATATCCTCCTGCTTATCAAGCTGCGGCTGCAAATTTGTCTCACCCTGCAGGGCTTGCGAATACGGAATATCGCCCCACACATCCGTTGCGAGCGAAAACGTGTAAGCCTTCAGAATTTTGGCAATCCCTGAGTAGGCTTTCGAGTTCGATGCATCAGCGAGCGTAATAATCTGGTTGTAGTTTACAAGCGCTCCGGTAAAAATTTCAAAGCGCCACTGGTTACCAAAATCAGCACCCGTAATGGAATATACATCGTAGTTAGCGGGACTACCTGCTGCGCCAGCCAGTTGCTGCGTAATCGTCGAAGCAAAGCGGTTCAACTCATTGGCATTGGCAAAAGCAGTACCGTACTGAGCAGCTGGCAATAGTACCGAAGGCGGAACGGATGTCGGGTTATTTGGCGTAACGTTGACATCAAGAAACTTGGAGCATCCATTCAGCCCTACCAGAAATGGCAGTACTAAGAATGCTTTTTTTACTGTATTGTTCATGGATGAAATTGAATAATAGCGTGTAATTAGAAGGTAAGCCGGAGGTTTACACCGTAGTTGCGGGTGTTTGGCGGACCACTCAAATCAAGTCCCTGAATATTACCCGCACCTTGTGTGTTAACTTCTGGGTCGGCATAGTAACCCGGTGCGTAGAAGAATAGGTTCCGGCCACTTACGCCCACCGAAATGGCACCAAACGGTGTTTTATTGAGCAAGCCTTTGGGCAACGCATAGTTCAGCGCTACCTCACGCAACCGGTAGTTCGTGGCATCAAAAACAGCCGCTTCCGAAGCCAGACCTCCTAAGCCTTGCCAGTATGCCTGCGACGACAACTGAATGTTATTTGGGCGGTAGCCACTAACTTTTCCATCGGCTCCAGTAACTGGAATTACGCCGGGCAGAATACGTGGTTGGTCGCGGTCAATACCCGTTACGTACAGTGCACCCGTTGAACGGTAGTCAATCGCGCTAAACGAAAAGAGTTGACCACCCTGCCGGATGTCTACCAGAGCTGACAAGGTCAGCCCTTTGAACGAAAACGAGTTGTTTACGCCCAGCGTGAAATCCGGATTAGGATTTGAGATAGCCTGGCCAGCCACGCCGGGTGCAAATTGGCCTGATGTCGGATTGATAACAATCTGACCAGCAAACTGACCCGTTGGATCGTAATTGGCGCCATTAGGGTCGGTAGACTGCACACGTGGGTTGGCCGTACTGACAAGGACACCATAGGGCTGTCCTTCAACAATTGACGACGTGATGCCGATAAAGCCGTTACCCGTAATGCCGGATTGTTTTACGCCAGGAGCAATTGAAACTACTTTGTTCCGGATCCGGGTAAAATTTGCTGTCACATCCCACTTAAAACCACTCACGCGGACAGGTGTAGCCGACAGCACCAATTCGATACCCCGGTTCTGTAGTTCACCCACGTTGGTCGTGCGCGTGTCGAAACCAGTAGAGTTCGAAATTGCCACGTTAAAGATCTGATCGGTCGAACGGGTAAAGAAGTAGGCAGCGTCGAGACTCAACCGGTTCTGAAAGAAGCCCAGATTTAAGCCTACTTCCTGCGACGTAACGAATTCAGGTGTAAGAGCATTGTTGCCAATCCGGGTTCCTATGCCGAATCCTGGCAGGCTACTGCCTCCAACCGATATCGGAAAGATAAGTCTGGCTAAGTTATTACCATAGTCAGACGGGACGTAGACCGAGTTGAGCAAATACGGATCGGCATCACGACCAACGCGGGCGATACTGGCCCGTACTTTTGCGTAGGAAAGTACGTTGGACTGAATTTTGAAGGCATCGGTAGGCACAAAGCTAACTGCAGCCGACGGATAGAAATACGTACTGCTGGCTTTGGGTAACGTCGATGATTGGTCAGCCCGCCCAGATAATTCAACAAACAGGTAGTTATTATAATCGAATGATGCCTGTGCATAGTACCCAACCAACCGGCGCAGATTACTGTTTTCTTGACTGCTTGTGAATACCGAACCGTTGCTGGGGTTCAGAAAGCCCGGAATAGTCAGTTGCTCGGCGCCAACCGTAGCCTGTTGAAACTTGCGCTGATTGATATTATTGCCCAGCAACAATGTTGCACCCAGCCCATCGAGGAAAAACTTGCTTGTTTTAGCGTTGATGAGCAGATCGCCATTGAGTTCTGACCGGAAGAAGTTATCCTGCGTAACAGAACCCTGCGGAGCGCGGGCCGAACCAATGTTTTCGACGCCCTTCCGGCGGTCAGTGTACGTATCGCCTGTTACCCGGTACGAAACGTTCAGCCATTTGGTGATGTCGTAACCCACCGCGAAATTACCAAAAAACCGATCAACCTGGCTATCCAGGGTCGCGTTCCTAATCGCCCAGTTGGGGTTGGTCGTGTTGGTCAGGAAATAGAGGCTCTTTCCGTTGATATCCTGGTAGGGCTCGTTTGTCAGGTCGTAACTACGGGGAATTCGGCTTATCTGTCCAAAGGCGCTGCCTCCATTACCAAGACTTGCCCCGCGCTGCACTGATTGCACATACGTGCCCGTACCTGAAATACGTAATCCATTGGTTAAGCGTGTTTCACCACCTAATTGAACGTTTGTGCGGTTAAACTTGGAGTTCTCCGTAATACCCTGCTGGGTTGTGTTGCCAACTGACAGGTTGAAGTTCCTGGTCACATCACCACCGGCAATATTCACCGCATTTTGAAGAATGCTGCCCTGCCGGAAGAAATCCCGCACGTTATTTGGATAAGCCTG
>DATHAW010000155.1:0-7215 GCA_035296465.1 Spirosoma sp. | reverse complement strand
GCAAATACCAAGCGATGCCGATGAAGCTTCTGTTTATACCAAAGAGTTCTGGGTGTTCATTGGCGCTACGGTGCTGTGCTTGGCAGCTTTTCAGGTCATTGCCACTACGTCTATCCCGGTCTATAACAAGATTCTGGAAGCTTTTGGCAAAGTGTCGAACCTGGCGCTGCCCGCCGATCAGCCAGCACACTACAGCAAATTCCAGATCTGGTTCTTTGCGGTAATCGCTCTGCTAACCGGCATCGGTCAGTATATGTGGTGGCGTAAACTGGACAATAAAAAATGGGATGCGCTTATCACACCCGGTATTCTTACGCTGCTCATCAGCGCGGCCCTGATTGCGTTTGGCGAGATCAGAAATCCGGTATACATGGTGCTGGTTGTGACATCGGTGTTTGCCCTTACAACCAACGGAACCATTCTGCTAGGCATTATCCGGGGTAATTACCGGCTGTCGGGCGGAGCTATTGCTCACATTGGCATGGCTCTGATGCTCATCGGCATTTTGTACTCATCAGGTTTTAGCCGGGTTATTTCCCTCAACAATTCGGGCATGCTGATCTCGAAGGAGGACGTATTTACGAAGGACAATAACAAGGAAAACAAGGAGAACACCCTGCTCTGGCTGAACCAGCCCGAGCGCATGGGACCCTACCAGCTAACGTACCGCGGACGGCGTATTGAGGCCCGCGACGTGCCTGGGTATCTGCCGAGTAAAGATGTTACGGTAATTGAGGGTGACTTCCACGGAATTGCCCAGCGCGACATAGAGCAGAACGGTAAGCTATACCACAAGAAGGGTGATACGCTGGCCCTGTATCCTGAGAACACGTATTACGAAGTAGAGTACCGCGAACCAAACGGCAAAATTTTCACGCTCTATCCCCGCGCGCAGGTTAACGAGCGGATGGGTCTGCTGGCTTCGCCGGATATTCGGCACCAGGCCGGGCGCGATACGTATACTTTCGTCTCGTCGGTGCCGGACCCCGGCGCAGAAAACACCTGGCAGAAAACGGAAACGTATTCGGTTGCTATTAAAGACACGTTTTTCCTGAACGATTACGTAGCTATTCTGGATGACGTAGCGCGTACAAACGAGGTCGAAGGGATGGAAATTGGCCCGAATGATGCTGCCGTACGGGCGCGGGTTCGGGTACTCGACAAAAACGGGGAACATATTCTCAGTCCGATTTTCATTATAAAGGACCGCATGGTGGGTCGGCAGGCCGAAACGAGTGACGAGCTGGGCATTCGGATTCAACTCAACGAGATCAATCCACAAACGGGCAAGTTCACGTTTGCTGTCAACCGGACTCAGCGCGACTACATTGTGATGAAGGCGCTGGAAAAACCACTGATAAACCTGCTATGGATTGGTTCGCTTATTGTGGTGCTGGGTTTCCTGATCGCCACAATCCGTCGCTATCGCGATTTCGCAAAAATGAGAGACAAAGTCGTTAGTTAGTAGCCGTTTATGCTTTGCTTACCATAACTGACGAGTAACTTCTGACGGTCAACGGGGCTAATGAAACTTTCTGAAATACTCCTTCTTGCGGCATCTGCTGGCTTTTTGACCATTTGGATTGCCGAGTTTCAGCGCACGAGCTTTGCGGAAAGTTACTGGTTGCTAATGCTTTGTCTAGCGTTTCTGCTAGCGTTTCAGTACGTTCGTAATAAACGCATAGAGCGCGAGAAAATCGTTTCGCCCACCATTAAGCAGATGGTAAACGACCGGGCCAAAACGGCCGAAAGCAGCAAGAAGCCTACTAAAAGAAAGTAATTTTCGCGAATCCATTATGCCTAGTCACTACAAACCGGGCAGCTCTTAGTGTTTCATTGTACTAGCAATTGCAATGGTTCAATAATCAGTTAAACGGTTGCTGTTGACTTTGAACATTGAGAACGTAAACAGCAACCTTACAAAAAAGTCTGCTTATGAATTAGTCACTTCATAAGCAGACTTTTTTGTAGGGTTGCCTCAATAATAACGCGTACGTTTGCTCAAAACCGAACGCTGTTATGTTGTGGATGTATGCAATAGGGTCGGCTCTGTTCGCGGATCTAACGGCTGTGCTGGCTAAAATAGGCATCAGGGGAGTAGACACGGATTTAGCTACGGCCATCCGCACAATTGTTATTCTTGCCGTGGCCTGGAGCATCGTATTTGTACGGGGTGGTCAGCACGGACTAACGGACTTAACATGGCAAAATTGGCTGTTTGTGATACTGTCGGGGGTGGCGACGGGCTTATCGTGGATTTATTATCGCTCCGGCGACCCGGTTCAAAGCTCTTCAAATCGGCAACGTCTCTCAGGTGGCGCCGGTCGACAAACTCAGCGTTGCGCTGGCCATTTTGTTATCGTTTTTTATTTCTTGGCGAAGTACTAACCTGGAAGGCGGCTCTCGGTGCCCTGCTGATTATTGGCGGAACAGTTATATTGATCCTCTGACAGTTACCTGAGAGTGACTATCCTTGTCAGACCGTTGGTACGTGGTCAGGGTACTGCAACGGTGGTGCTGGTTTAAACCTGATGTACATAAGGAGTATACAATACAAAAACAAACAATAAGAGGCCCATCCGATTAGCTTTGTACAACTACTGATCGACTAACTGCTCTTGGATTCTTACGCGCTACTTTTTGGTGCCTTTCTGGCTCTTGTGCTGGCCGGTTTTTTTTCGGCAGTTGAAATGGCCTACGTATCAGTGAACCGGCTATATTTTGAACTCCACAGCAAGCAGGGTCCGCTGGGCGAAAAACTAGTGTCGGGCTTCCTCAAAAACCCGATCCTCTTCGTGGGTACTACGCTGACCGGCAACACTCTCTTTCTGGTACTCTTCGTTGTATTGAGCGTAACGGTGCTGAACCCGGTGTTAATGGCCCTTATTCCGGATGCCTACGATAGTCCATTATTGCTCATTTTGCTGGAAACTGTTATTCTGACGGTCGTTTTCCTGCCCTTAGCCGACTATCTGCCAAAAAGCCTTGCCCTCATCCACCCTGACCGTTTTCTGGAGTGGTTAGCCATTCCGCTCTGGGTTATCTATCAGGCCATTGCGCCGGTTGTGCGCGTACTGGTAGGTACCGCCCGATTCTTCATTCGGTATGGGCTTGGCAGCAGCAATCCTGAAATCCGGCCTGTATTCGGATTGACGGACCTGAACCATTACCTCCAGCAACTGAACCAGAAAGCCAACACGGAGGAGAACGTGGAGGTAGACACCCGAATTTTCAATAAAGCCATTGAATTCCGAGATGTGCGGGTTCGTGACTGTCTGGTACCCCGCACCGAGATTGCCGCTATTGCCGTCGACGATACGGTTGAAGACTTGCGGCAGGCGTTTCAGGAAAGTGGTCATTCTAAAATCGTGGTGTATCGAGATACCATCGACGATGTAATTGGCTACTGCCACGCCCTGGCTATTTTTCAAAAACCCGCTACAGTTGAAGAAATTATTACGCCAATTATCACCGTCCCTGAAACCATGCCTGCTCAGGATTTGCTGCTCCGGTTTCTGTCGGAACGCAAAAGTCTGGCCTTAGTAGTCGATGAGTTTGGGGGCACGGCAGGTATCGTCAGCGTAGAGGATATGGTTGAGCAGATTTTCGGTGAGATTCAGGACGAATTTGATACCAACGAAGACTGGGTAGAGCGGCAGCTTGACGAACATAACTGGCTGCTAAGCGCACGCCACGAGATCGACGACCTGAACGAGAAATATGGCTGGAACATTCCGGAGGGCGACCGAACATCCGCCCGGTACGACACCCTGGGTGGGCTCATTGTAGCGGTCAATGAAGATATTCCCCAAGAAGGTGATGTCATTGAGTTCGCTCCTTTTACGTTCACTATCATTTCGATGGACGGCACCCGAATCGATACGGTAAAGGTGAGGTTGAATAAAGAATAAAAAGAAGGCGTTAGAGACATCGGTGCACGTTGCTCTCACTGAGTCTGTCAATCACCAAGAACGCCTATACCAGGTACGTAAATCCTAAATGGGTCTTCTCTCTGGTGTATGCGCGTAATTGTTGTGTTTACTCTGCTATAATTTCAGACAACCTGTTTTCAGTAGAAACCCAGAGCTGTTTGATGACAAACTTGTTTATCCGGGTTTACTTATTTTTGGCCTTAGTCTATTTGCGCTACTCTGTGGATTCATTGACGATTCAACAAACTGTTGCCCGTTACTTGCTGTCGGTTCAGGCCGTTCGGCTGCAGCCCGATATGCCCTTCACCTGGAGTTCGGGGTGGAAATCGCCCATCTACTGCGATAATCGCGTCACATTAGCTTTCCCCGACGCGCGCACATTCATTAAACAGGCACTGGCCGATGCCATCCGGCAGCAATTTCCATCGGTAGAAGTCATTGCTGGTGTTGCTACGGCTGGCATTCCGCAGGGTGCGCTGGTTGCCGATGCCCTGGGGCTCCCCTACTGCTACGTTCGGCCCGAACCTAAAGCGCACGGCATGGGCAAACAAATTGAAGGGCATCTGGCCGCTGGCCAGCGGGTGGTGGTGCTGGAAGACCTGATTTAGACCGGTGGCAGCTCGCTAAAAGTAGTTGATGCGCTCCGGATAGCCAGGGCCGATGTGCTGGGTATGGCCGCTATCTTTACCTATGGCTTTGCGGTGGCCGATCAGAACTTTCAGGCGCGGAACGTACCACTCGTTTGCCTGAGCAACTACGATGCACTGCTGACCGAAGCCCAAACGCTCGATTACATACCAGCCCATGCTATGGCCTCGCTGTCGGCCTGGCGACAAAACCCCGCCGAGTGGGGAAGAGACATATAAAGGGTAGTTTGTCAGCACCTATCTGTTTGCTCAACGACCTGCTTATGCATGCACTGATTGCCAGAACGACATGGTCTCTATCACCGCCCGCATCGAACGAACATCCTACGAAACCCATCTCTCGACTGGGTCACAGGTCGTGGTGGTCGATGAACCCGTGGACGTAGGCGGTCAGGACCGTGGCATGCAGCCGGGTGAACTTATGGCCGGGTCGCTGGCAGCCTGCATAGTCATTACGTTGCGGATGTATGCCGACCGCAAAGGCTGGCCGCTTGATTCTATCGTAGCGCAGGTAGATTATAGCAGCGATCCCGATACAAAGCGCTCGCTATTCACTACGCAGCTCATTCTGAATGGTAATCTGAACGAAACCCAGCGCGCCCGATTGCTCGATATGGCCGATCGATGTCCCATTCATCGAATGCTGGAAAATCCGGTAGATTTTGAGACCACACTTGTTGGCCTCCAGTCCTCAACTGACTAACCCTTCCCGCTGGCCGTACTAGTTTAAGGCCGGCGGAAAGGGCCGCAAAAATGCACAGCATACCTTCTGGCGGTCTACTGTAGAATCAGTTTCGTTGAAATAGTCATACCCTTACTGATATCCTGTCCCAGGGCCTGCGCCTGTGCTAGATACCCCTTTTCAATCGGATTCTGGGTGGTGGTAAGTACCTGATATTGTAAGTCAAGGTTCGTAGCCGATGCCGTATTAACGGTATACGTTCTCTTGGTGTTATCGGCAAAGGTCCAGTCCATCTGCGTATCGTTGTTAAGCAGTTGCCACGTGCCAGTTTGGCTCTGCGCCCCATCGAAGAGCGTAAACTTACCGTCACTAGTTAAGGTGAGCTGATACTTGGAGAAATCGCTTAGGTTAGCAGTACCTCCTTTGGTATAAACCGGAAGCGTCAGTCCAGTGGACGTTACGGTGACTGTTGCCGTTTGCATTTGCCAGTTTCGGGCGATGAGTTGCGTTTTGTTTTGTGAAGCCGAAACAGGACTGTCTTTTATACAACTGGTCATAAAAAGACCGACGACAGCCAACAGAAAGAATGCTTTATTCATGATAATGTTAGTGGAGGTTGTTTAATTTAACGGCTAAAAATAGACAACAGTAAGCTCCAGACAAGTAAACGACCAATAATAATCTCTTATTTAACGGTATGATAATCACAACCGGCACTAGTACCAGTCGGCTACCTGAAATTCTAATTGTACCAATTCGATCTCTGTTAGAAAAAAAGTAGTTTCTTCCGGCGGTACAGTTGAGGCAAGTCTGTTTCGAACAGGGTATACGGATCCTCATAAAACCGCAGAAAGTCGCTTACGCTGGCCTGACCCGGATAAGGCGCATAAAAGTGCGTAGGGCTGCGGGTATCATTGCGCCAGACAAGTACATAAGCCAGTTTCATTTTTTCGGCTTTCAAGGCCTTTAGTAGCGTACTGGTCCACCAGGTTGTGTCAGGAATCGACTCAAGGCCTGTTTCGGTAAAGGCCGCGATCTTACCGGCTTTCCGGGCGTAATCCGAAACTATCTTCAGTTTAGCAATACCAGCCGGGAGATTATAACGACCGTTACGTCCAAAATCGGCGTAGTTGTCTACGCCCACCATATCGACCCATGCATCGCCGGGATAGCGGTCCAGGTACTCAGCTTCAGTCTTGAACAGGCAATCGGGTGAAAACGTATAAATGAAGTTATGAACCTGCAAACTATCACGCAGGAAGGAAACCGTGAAGCGCCAAAGCGCCGTAAAGTCCTCGCGCGAACAGTGCGGCTTACCCCACCAGAACCAGCCTCCATCAAACTCATGATAAGGCCGAAACAGCATGGGCACTAGTTTACCATCCTGCCCCCTGACCGACCCGGCCAAACTGCCCACCGTTTGCAGAATCGCTTTGTACTTTTCATGATGCGATCCGCCGGGGATGAGGTGAGCGACTGCCGGGGCCGATACCGAGTCTTTCCAGTTAAATCCGGTCCGTGGGGTGACAGGATTGGTAAAGTGCCAGGCCACGGTGACCACGCCCCCACGATCATACGTTTCGACAATCTGTTTTCGCAGTGAAGCCTTCGCTCGTTCGATAGCCTCGGGCGACCGGCCCGACAAACCACTGAAGTCGACCCCGATGACGGCGGGATGAGACCCACTCACGGCTTTAACGTCTGACCGGTTAGCATCGCCACTCCAGCCGTGGCCATATTCGGTTGCGTGCTGGTGCCCGAACAGAATATGTTTACGGGTAAGCTTGTGCAGATTATGATAAAGTGCTTTTGTTTCTTTCGTAGCCCTGGGGTCAATCAATTTAGGGCGCGGAGCCGCGGAGCTATGCCTGGCAAGCAACAATCCCACGAGCAGAATTGCAGCGGCCATCGGCATAGCAAAAGCTTGTACAGCCATAGACGTAGCGAAAAGACC
>DATHAW010000154.1:0-5662 GCA_035296465.1 Spirosoma sp. | reverse complement strand
TATTGGACGCCATGCTGCTTGTTCAGTCGGCTAAATTACAAGTGCGGGTCTACTCCCAGATTACCCCAATCACTTCTCCTTTCAGGTCTACTGTTGTCTGTTTTTCGCCTGCCGACCGGCGTAGGGTCAATTCGCCGTTGGAGACCTTAGCCGCTTCCTGCTGTAGAACGTGCGTCGCATCTTTTTTATGAAAAACCGAGATAACGGATTCCGACGTAGTGACTGGCACCTTTACCGACTTACCCGACGCTTTTATTAACCGGGCAGTGGCGGGCAATGGCTGGTTTTTAAGCAGTGCAATGGCCCGCGATGCCTGCGGCACGCCGTAACCAACATAATTGTTGCCGTAGGGATACAGATGCGACGATTTTTCGATGAGATCCATAACCTGTTTGTTGGTCAGTTTGGGGTTGGCCTGCATCACACAGGCGGCAAAACCTGTGATGACCGGGGCCGATAGCGACGTACCATACAGCGAAAAGCAGGAAACGTTTGGCTTTAGATAAGGTAAACTTTCGGGTCCAATGCTGCTATAGCCAATGCGGTTCCAGAGTTTAGCGTTAGTGGCTCCGATGGCCAGCACACCCTGCGCGTCGGCGGGGGTGCTGATAATGCGCCACGAGCGGTCGTCGCCCTCGTTCCCGGCTGACACAATGATGAGAATTCCTTTTTTATCGGCGGCAATTTGTGCAGCCCGGCTAATCAGGCTGGTATGCCCATCCATCTGGCTCGGCGCATAATTGTCTTTTGGATTGCTCATGCCTTTGGCATACCCTAGCGACGTATTAATAAGCCGAACGCCGAGGCTGTCCATCCACTCCATGGCCGCCACCCAGTTGTCTTCTTCACCCCGGTACTCACGGTTTCCCTGATCGGTACGGGCCAGGTAAAATTTGGCATCAGTGGCTAAGCCATACTGCACATTTTCGATTGGATCGTTACCCGCAATAGCCGCCAGTACTTCCGTTCCGTGGAGATCAGACATCGTTTCAAGCGTACGAAAAAGGTTGCCATGCGTTTTTTTGTCATTCACATAATCACGTACCAGATTAACCCCCTGCCGGGCAAAAATATGCTTTAGCGCTCCCACGGAATCGGCGCCGAAAAAACCCGCGTCGATCACGCCGATGGTCACGAACCTACCCGTCAGGCCAGCCCGCGCGAAGTCTGGTGCCTGAATCTGGGTCATCACGGGTGCCAGCATCGGGTTAACCTCGCCTGATTTGGCGGGCAGGTTGAGCGAGGTGATGATAATGGCCGGATCAATAGCCTCAATGGACGTGACGAACGGCAGCGCTGATACCTGCGCATACTGCCCGGCCGACAGCCGGGCCGACACAGCATTCAGCCAGCGCGACTGGCAAAGGGGCTGGACACCCGCCTGCCGCAGCCGACTCAGGTAAGCCGGCGAAATGGGCCGGTCGGTGTCATCGATTGTCAGGTTTTGCAGGTGTCGGCGGTCCATTGCCGACGCCGACAAGGCCGGAGCCACCGATAAGTCCTTTCCGTCGAGCAGAATCCAGTATTTAGGGTGGGGTACATCAGGTGAGAATGCTGCGCTACTCGTTCCGGCGTATCGGTCGCTACGGTTCGGCTGGGCAAAGGCCGATAGTATAGTGAGGCAAAAAAGAACACAGAGTCGTATTGTCATATAGATTAAGATAATCAAACGCTGGGCATAATAAGTAAACCCCACCTAAAAGGTTAAACTCAATAACACCAAAAAACTCCTGCAGCTTTTGGTTTTCTTTGCAAACTTAATCACAAACGTACCCTCACGTCTTCACCTTATGCGCTATTTACCCATCGACAATCAACTCTTTGTCAGCAACCGGCAGCGGCTAATAGCCCTACTGAAGCCTAAATCGATGGTTGTGGTGAACGCCAACGACATCATGCCAACTAATGCCGACGGTACAATGGTTTTCCGGCAAAACAACGACCTTTTCTACCTAACCGGCGTCGATCAGGAAGAAACGCGGCTCGTCTTGTTTCCCGATCATCCAGACCCTAAGTTCCGTGAGGTGCTGTTCCTGCGCGAAACCAGTGAACTCATTGAAATCTGGGAAGGCCATAAGCTCACCAAAGCCGAAGTAGAACAGGTAACCGGCATTCCGCAGAAGCAGGTGTACTGGACGAGTCAGTTTGAGCAGATATTTGGGCAAATGGTGTTTCAGGCCGAGTACGTGTACCTCAACACCAATGAGCACACCCGCGCCGACGTAGCGGTACAAACCCGTGATGCCCGCTACATCGACCGCTTCCGGCAGCAGTATCCGCTGCACCGCCTGGAGCGCCTGGCCCCACTCATGCATCACCTGCGGGCCATTAAACAGCCCCAGGAGGTTGCCCTGCTCCAAACAGCCATCGACATCACCGATGCCATGTTTCGGCGGTTGCTGGGTTTTATAAAACCTGGCGTGTGGGAGTATGAAATTGAGGCCGAGATGATGCACGAATTCCTGCGAAGCCGCTCGCGGGGGGCCGCTTACAGCCCCATCATCGCGTCCGGAGCCAACGCCTGTGTGCTGCACTACATCGATAACAGCGCCCAGTGTCAGGACGGCGACGTTATTTTGCTGGACTTAGGAGCGGAATACGCCAATTACAACGCCGACATGACCCGCTCTGTACCGGTTAATGGGCGGTTCACAGCCCGCCAGCGGGCGGTATATGAGGCTGTGCTGCGCGTAATGAACGAAGCCAAACAACTGCTGCGGCCCGGCAACCTTTGGGACGAATACCACCGCGAAGTGGGCAGCGTGATGGAATCTGAGTTGATTAACCTTGGGCTGCTCGACCGCACGGACGTAGCGAATCAAGACACCGACGCTCCGTTGTACAAAAAATATTTCATGCACGGTACGTCGCACTTTCTGGGGCTCGACGTTCACGATGTCGGTAATAAGTACCGTAAAATGGAGCCAGGGATGGTATTTACGGTAGAGCCGGGCATCTATATACGGGATGAAAAGCTGGGTATCCGGCTGGAAAATAACGTCCTGATCACAGAAACGGGGAACGTAGACCTAATGGCCAACATCCCGCTCGAAGCCGACGCCATTGAAGACCTGATGAACAGATAGGCAATAGCCAGGACGACCCGCCCCTGGGTCGTCCTGGCTATTGCCCGTCTGGTTTCTTGGCGTTCTCGCGTTCGAGGGCGATGTTCAGACTGGAATAAATCCGGCGAATGGCGGTTTCGATCCGTTCCCAGCCTGCATCAGTGCGCAGATCAATATCGGCTATCTTATCGCGCTGGCTACTAATAAGCACCATGTGCGTAACCGCCGATACCATCAGGCTGGTAATGGCAATAGGGTCGAAATCGGAATAGGGCGCCAGTTTATCGACTAAATTTTTGTAAGATTGGTCGCGGAATTCAGCTAATCGACGGGCGAGTTCGGTTTCGCCATGGCTCATCTCCCACCGAATCAGCTCCTGCGACGACCGGCGGGCACGGAATTCGCGCATGAACTGAATCGTGTACTCCGACCATACTTTGCTGCGATTCTCAGCCGGCAGTGATTCCGGCACCGACTCAAGAAATTTATCGTTGAACATGGACAGGAAGAACCCACGCTGTACGTATGCTTCCAGCAACCCGTTCCAGCCACCGAAGTACCGGTAGATAAGCACTTTGTTGACACCTGCGCGGTCAGCAACGGCATTGATCCCCGCTTTTTCGGTGCCTCGCTCGGCCATCACATCACCCATGGCGCGGAGAATGCGCTCCATGGTCATCTGGCGATTTCTACGCTTGACAACTTTCATCTTGATAACCGTTTGTGTTTTTGATTGGGCGTGTCGCAGCTACCCGGTAGGAGCCACGTATTTCCAGAACAACTATACTGAATTCACAGTCTGGGCACAAATATGCTTAATGCCTTTGATGTTCCAACTCATTCGTTAGCGACGTACCGGAAATTTGAGGTACTGGTCTGCCAACTGATCGATCGCACTCACCAACTTGCGTTTTGGGACAACCACCGGCAACCAGAACGGAGAGAAAGGATCATCGTGCCAGTCAGGCGCTACCTCATACGCCAGCTTAATTTGCATCAGAAAGTCGTCGGCATCTGCCGAAATGCATTCAAAACTCAAACAGGGTTCAGTGAATAGTAAACGACCCTGCGGCCGACCACTCGTATGCAGGCTACGCAGCCAATTGAGCAGGGATTCAACCTCGTAGGTTTGCAGAATGGCGGCCGTCGACGTAGATTGATGATGATGCCAACCCGACCGAACCGCCACCCACAACAAATTACGGTCCGCCGTTGACATAGTGTCCACTGCATGGGCGTAATCAAGGATATCCAGTTCAAAAAAACTACGTTGGCCAATCAGAATCATTGTAACGACGGTTACCTATGAGGTACTTCCAGGGCTCCCTGGCCCGAACCCACGAATATACACGTCGAAAAGATAAGTATATATGGTAAATAAATTATAAACCCTTGTTCGTTACAACCAGACTAAACCACCCACTACGGCAGACAGCCTGTTGCCGCCTGCCCGGAAAAACTCCGGCTCCTGCTTCTGACAGTTAATATAAATGCGGGCGGGTTGCCATCTCGCATTGTCTCCAAAACAAATAGAGCACAGCTTTGTTTTTCGCTTTCGTCTGTTTACTAATGCGTTATGACAAATCCTGGGCGTAGCATTATCATAGTTTCAGTGGCTTAGTGACTTTGTCTATCTTTGCGGCCAGGTCATTTATTAACCCATAAAACAAACTACATGGCAAACGTGCTCATTATTGGAGCAGGCGGAGTTGGAAGCGTTGTGGCGCACAAATGTGCGATGAACAGCAGTGTGTTTACGACAATCATGCTGGCCAGCCGCACAAAAGCAAAATGTGACCGAATTGCAGCCGAGGTTCAGGCTATGCACGGCGTAACGATCCAGACCGCGCAGGTCGATGCCGACGTAGTGCCGGAGATGGTCAATCTGATCCGGTCGTTTCAGCCGGCGCTGGTTATTAACGTAGCCCTCCCCTACCAGGATTTGCCCATTATGGACGCTTGCCTGGAAGCAGGCGTGCACTACATGGATACGGCCAATTACGAACCAAAAGACGTGGCCAAGTTTGAGTATAGCTGGCAATGGGCCTACCGTGAACGCTTTGAACAAGCTGGGCTGATGGCACTGCTGGGCTGCGGTTTCGATCCGGGCGCCACGCAGGTCTTTACGGCCTACGCCAGCAAGCACTATTTTGACCGCCTGGACTACCTCGACATTGTGGATTGTAACGCCGGAAACCATGGCAAGGCATTCGCCACTAATTTCAACCCCGAAATCAACATCCGCGAGATTACGCAGCCCGGCCGCTACTGGGAGAATGGAGAGTGGATCGAGATTCCGGCCATGAGCCTGCACAAACCCATTGAGTACCCCGAAATTGGTGCCCGAGAGTCCTACGTACTCTACCACGAAGAGTTGGAATCGCTGGTCAAGAACTTCCCGACGCTGAAACGGGCCCGGTTCTGGATGACGTTCGGCCAGGCCTACCTTACGCACTTGGAGGTGCTGCAAAATGTGGGCATGACCCGCATTGACCCGGTGCAGTTTAAGGGTATGGATATTGTGCCACTCGAATTTCTGAAAGCCCTACTGCCCGCCCCCGATTCGCTCGGCCAAAACTACACCGGCCAGACCAGCA
>DATHAW010000153.1:0-2996 GCA_035296465.1 Spirosoma sp. | reverse complement strand
AGGCTGGCCGCATACGAGAGGGCGTTGGCATCCACCCGCAGCTTCAATCCATCGTTGACGGCATACGTAGCCGTGTTATAGAGCAACCCATTCCACGGCTTCACCAGCGCATTAAACGTCAGTCCAGCCCCCAAATTGGCCTGCAGCAGCCCGTCGAACAGCGAAAACTGATAGGCCGGCATCACCGATACCTGGCGGAACGATCCAGGATCACCCTGCCCCGGCAACTGGTCGTTCAGCAGGTAAGGGCCTCGCTAGTAGATACCCAGTACGTTCAGCCGACCCATACCAAACGAACCGACGTAGCGGTAGGACGGTATCTGAAAGCGGTCGGCGGGGGCTTTGCTATCGTAGCGGCCCAGATCGAGTCCTGCCTCCGTTCGTAAACCACCCGGCGATTCGTAGCGCAGCGTAGCCTGCAGGCGATAGGAGTCGGCGCGTTGTAGCGTTCCGGTGGGGAGCGTCTGTGACTGAACCCAGTAGTAAGGCCGCAGAAACGAACTGAACCGGCCTAGTTGCTGGGACCAGCTTACCTCGGCTACGATGTTGCCGTAGTGGCGACGAGTCAGCTGGTACGGAGAGGAGTACAGTTACTGATGTAGCTCACCTGGCTGTAGCGGTAGCCAAGCCGGGTAATGGCCCACTTCTTGTAGATAAGGCTACGCTCAATCAGAGCCGCCCCGCGCTGAATGCCGCTGTAGCCGGGACTACTAAGGTAGCCTGATACCTGAATGTCGAGGGACCCGGTAGCCCCTTCGTAAGCTCCACCCAGTGCCCAGCCAACCAGTTGCCGACGGTTTATCTGGCCAGGCGAATACTCTAGGATTAATAACTAAATTTTAGTTCATCAGTAGCCTGATCTGCGCGTCGAGTTCGAGCGCTTTAACTTTGGCCTCCTCAAGCGGCAGACCCGCTTTCACACCAGGCCGTTTATGGCCCGTTGCCGTCAGCCACGCGTGTTTCATCAGGTTCTGGCGTTCTCGAATGAGCGGCAAAATTTGAGCAGCATTAGCCACCGAGGCCAGAGCCGACAGTAAATCGGGGGCATTGGCAATAGCTTTTTCACCCAGCCCCAACAGAATAGTTTTTGCCATCAGCCAATGCCCGACCTCGCCCGGATGTACGCCATCGTCGGCCAGCGCAAAGCCGGTGAGAGCAAATGTAGAGTCTACTTTGCGATGTGCCGCCAGGAATTGCTTCATCGGGTTGTGAATGTCGATGACCGACCACCCCTGCGCTGTCTTTTGGCCCAGCAACCAGTCAGAATAGCTGTCAAGCACAGCAGCATACCCTATCTTACCCCCCTTCAACTCATCATATACAGGTGGGGTTAGGTGAATAATGCTGGCACCTGATTTTTCCACTTCCTGATGCAGCCAGGTAGTTCCTTCTTTGAATTGCCGGAAGCGGCCCTCATCTACCGGCAAATAGATGCCATCGTTCATGCCGTAACAGGCAAACACCACATCCGGCTTTGTCAGGGCAAGCACCCGGGCAAGCCGTTCGTGTAAATCGGGTCGTGGAAACTTGCCATCTGCATGCCCTTCTTCCGAGAGGCCCGAAACAGTTTCGCTTGGCAGCCCAAGGTTAATGCACTCAACGGGTTGAGCGTGGTGATGGGTCCTTAGGTACGCATCAATAGCGGTCACATACTGTCCGCTATACGTAATGCTATTACCCAGGAATACCACGCGCCGAACGGTGGTCGGAAATGGGGATTGCCCATAGCATAAACGGCCCGGTTGACTTACCCCAACCAGGAGTAATAACACGAAAATTACCCGGTGCAAATTCGTCATATATGGTAAGATGGATCTTGCGATGGTTTAGAAACTGGTTTGATTATTGATTAGCCAGAAACAGGTGCTGCCAAAATTGATTCCTTTTCAGAGTCTAAACAAACCAGGCCGGGTTGGCTGGCGAAAATTTTGTGCTTTTTTCAAGCTATTATAGTAATACATGAATAGCTACCATGATGAAGTGGCACCTGCAATAGATGGATTGGGCAGAAGCGATGCGGACTGATGGGTAGCAGGTACCACTATTACGTTAGGATTTTAAACACTACCCAGACCTAACCGATTTACGCAACCATAAACCTATTGGCATTCCATGGCTGGCCAGCAAAACCCCTTCGATTTAGATAAAAACCTCCGGGACCGATTGGATATAGACTTTGCCCTGAAGGCAGCCGGGCTCGGGGTTTGGGAATTAAACCCCGCCACTAATCAGGTGAATTGGGACACCCGCTGTCAGGAGCTATATGGACTTACTGACAAACACTTGTTTTTGTATGAGCATATCCTTCCCCTGATTCATCCCAACGATGTGGAACGGGTAGATCAGGCAGTCCGTTGGGCAATGAACCCCCAGTCCGGCGGGCACTATGACGCTACCTACCGTGTCCTGGGTGCAAAGGACGGTCAGCTTCGGTGGGTCAGGTTTACGGGCCGGAGCTACTTTAATGAAGCCGGCGAGGTCTACCGCTTTGCCGGAGTGGGACAGGATGTAACCCGAGAAGTCCTGAACCAGCAAAAGTTGGTGGAGAGTGAGCAGCGCTTTCGAACCCTGGTTGAGCAGGCCCCCGTTGCCATTGCCGTATTACGGGGAGAAGAATTCGTGTTCGACATTGTTAACGATGCGTACCTGCCGCTTATTGGTAAAACCAGACAGCAAGCCGAAGGCAAACCACTGTTCGAAGTTCTGCCAGAAACCAGACAGGCCCTCGAACCCCTGGCTCGGGAACTGGTGCGTACGGGTAACGCCTTTCCGGCCAGTGAGTTTGAGTTAGTCATTAATCGCCATGGCCGCGAGGAAAGAGCCTATTTTAATTCGATCTGGGAGCCCCTGCGGCAGGGCGATGGCCGGATTGATGGCTTTATCGTCGTGGCTCATGAGGTAACGGCTCAGGTGATGGCCCGCAAACAGGCCGAGGAAAGTGAAGCAAAACTCCGGTCGCTGATCGAAGAAGCACCCGTCGGTACGGCCCTGTTTGT
>DATHAW010000152.1:0-6981 GCA_035296465.1 Spirosoma sp. | reverse complement strand
AAGCTCAATGTCGAAAATTATTGCGGTGTTCTCTGCTTCATCCTCAACATTGAATGATACATGGTCGCCTACGGCAATAGGATTCGTTACTTTCAGGCCTTGTAGCTTAAACTTTCCTTTTAGCCGACCCTGAAAAACATGCCCATCTGCATTACGAATATCGTACCATGACCCGGTAGAGCGGAGGATTAAGCCTTTTTGCAATTTCGAAAGAGTGAAAGAGTGAAATAAGAAAAGAGTGAAGTCGAGAGCACATCGAATCAGCGGCTCGCTCTTTCATTCTTTCACTCTTTTCTTATTTAATTGCCTGACGACTTGCATAACCTTGCCTGTTGCGCCAATGTTCCGCTGCACGTAGTCGCGGCTTATGCGGGCCGCTTCGGTCCGGTCAGCGTACTGCCTAGCGAAAGCTGTCTGAAGCTCCGCCAGGTTGTTAACCGGGAATGCTGCTTCTTCACGTACCAGGTCGACAGCTTCCTGAAACTTGGTGTAGTTTGGCCCGAAAAACAAGGGCATTGCAAACGTAGCGGCTTCAAGAATGTTATGCAGCCCTTTGCCAAACGCCCCTCCAATATAAGCGAAGTCGCCGTATTGATACAGTGACGAAAGCATACCGATGTTGTCGATGAAAAGTATCTGCGCGTTTCGGTCTGTGGGTGTTTCGGATCCTGCAATGATGGAGTAACGCACCGACGGGTACCGAAGCTGACCCTGCCAGCGTTCGATTTCGTCGTCGTTAATATTATGAGGGGCAATAATGACTTTCAGCGGCTTGTCGAACTGATTGATAAAAGGAATCAAGACGTCCATGTCTGCTTGCCACGCACTGCCAACAATCAACAGCGGCTGGGGTTGGCCTGCCCCGGCCGACGGGCTGTCAGGCGAATGCTTAAACGTCCTGGCTATCGGAATGTCTTTGCGGGCAGCGGCTACCTGGGCCACCCGGTCAAAGCGCGTATCGCCCGCCTGTGTGACGTTTCTGATACCAATTGCGTCTAATAACTGAACCGATTCTTGATTCTGCACCAGAATATGGTCAAAATAAGAGAGCAGGTTTCGGTAAAAACTACCCCAGGGCTTAAAAAAGAGTTGATTTGGGCGAAAGATAGCTGAAAACGAGACAACGGGTATCCGGTCGGCGTTCAACGCGCGGAGGTAGTTGTACCAGAACTCATACTTGATAAAAAAGGCAATCCGGGGCCTGACGAGCGTAATAAACTGTCGGGCGTTGGCAGGTGTATCGGTGGGTAGATAAAAGACAAAATCGGCCCCGGCATAGTGTTTACGCACTTCGTAGCCCGAGGGTGAAAAGAAGGTAAGCAGAATTTTATGGTCGGGATACTGCAACCGGTAGGCTTCCATGACTGGGCGCCCCTGCTCAAACTCACCCAGGGAAGCTGCATGAAACCAAGCAACGGGGGCAGTGTTGCCACTCAGTTTTTGACTTAAATTTGCCGCCCAATTGCGCCGGCCATCTACCCATTGCCGGGCTTTGGGATTGAAAGGAGCTGCCAGGTGAAGCAGGGCGGTATAGGCAAGCAGTCCTGTGTTATAAAGTCCCGAAAACAAGCAGATGGCTGGTTGGTTAGTCTGACAGCAAAGGTAATCAAGTCTTTGAATGGCCTTTAGACCTCATAACCTATGGAAAGTTTTGATACGCTGACTGAAGCCCTCGAAGCGGTTCGTAAGCAAGGCTTCACCCTCGATTACAACCTGAAGAATGACTGCTTGAAATGCCGGCAGAACGCCATTGAACTGCACCCTGCCGACTTTAATATTGTGAACGTTTATCGATTTGAGGGCATGACCGATCCCGACGATTCGACCGTACTTTATACCATTGAGGCTAAGAATGGTCAGCGTGGTACATTGGTTGATGCGTATGGTCCCTATTCGGAAGCCGTCTCGCCGGAGATGGCTGGGAAGCTAACGATGCGCCATTTGGAATGATGAACTTTTCGAAGCAATATCTCCTTTTACTGACTCATAGAACAGGTGTTAATACAATGAACTGGAATAAGTTAACGAGTGATGCTCAACTCGAGGTTATCAAAGAAGAATCGGCCCGTCAGCCAATACTAATATTTAAACACAGCACAACTTGTTCCATTAGTGCGATGGCGCTGAGCCGCATGGAACGTAACTGGAGTGACCAAATCGGTGTTAAACCCTATTACCTCGATTTACTGGCAAACCGTCCGATTTCATCGAAAATCGAGCGCGAGTTTGGCATTGAACATGAATCGCCCCAGGTGTTGCTGATTCGGAATGGCGAGTGTGTCTACGATGCCTCACACATGGCTATCTCATTCGTTGGATTGCAGCAGGCCGTGTGAGCCATACGGCAGCAGGTGCTGTAGCCAGGGCGTTTCTACCATCGGCTTACAAAATTTTCATTCTTTCAGCGTAATTTTTGCCCGCTGGCACACGCCCCCTATGGGCGGGTTGAATTTTGATACGCTCACTTCAACGGATAGAAGCTCGGGGTAACTGGCGCGGATCTCCTGGATGATTCGGTGGGCAATGTGTTCCAGTAAGCGAGCAGATTGTTGCATTACGTTGGCCGTAATTCGATACAAGTCTTCGTAATTGACGGTAGCACTCAGGCGGTCGCGACGAGCAGCTTCCGAAAAATCGGCCGTCACGACAATGTCTACCGAGTACTTGTTGCCGATCTTCTGCTCTTCATCATAGAAACCATGATAGGAGAAAAATTCGAGACCCTCTAAGGAAATTGTTCCCACGCTGCTCAGATTTGGTCAAAAAATGAGCCGCTTCGCTTCTCCTGACGGCCGTCGCCCATTTCCACCGCTTCGGGCTGGGGTTCATTCATCGTAAGTTGGTTTAAGCCTTCTTCGCGCCTGGTTGGCTTGGAGTCTGAATAGCTATCATCCGCACCAGTACTGATTGTATCGGCGGGGGGAGTCTGTTCCGTGTGGGCGTGAGTAGCCTGATCGAATTTGGCAATGACTGCCTCATCAACCTGAATTGCTTCCGGAACGGCCGTTTTGTGCTCATTCGGCGGGGGTAGTTCCCCTACTTCATCAGTCACCGGTGGCGCTTCGGTGGGGGCGGTGTTTTCTTGTTTGCCCGCTCCTGTTTCATTGGCGATTTGTGTAGCGACCTCGTCGATTTTACCCATTAGGTTTTGCCTGGCAAACTTTTTTTCAAACCGGTCGACGCTGTCAGTGGCGTTGCTGGCTAGGGTCCGAATCTGCAGGGCCAGGTTCTCTTTGTAGGTTTCCAGCGCTTTAAAATCGTGCTCCATCGCTTTCAGGTCATTGAGAATAGTATCTTTCAGATACCGGGCCTGGTTCTCAGCATCCTGCACCATGAGCGCCGATCGCTTGCGGGCATCAGCCAGTAGGTCGTCGGCCTTCTGCCTGGCCTCGGCTATGAACTGATCCCCCGCTTTAGTTGCCTGATCGGTGAGTTGTGTGCTGGTGTCTTCGGCGGTTTTGAGGGTTCGGAACAAGGTCATTTCCACTTCTTTAAGTTTGCCAAGTTCCTTTTCCGACATCTCAAGCTGCATCTTCAGCATTTTAAAGTCGCTAGTTATGCGCTCCCATTCCTGAGAAAGTGAAATCAAAAAAGCGTCGACATCTTCTGTTTTGTAACCGCGCAGTCCTTTATCAAAGGTATGTTGGCGGATCTCGATAGGCGTAATCTTCATTGGTGTCTATTTCGGTTTAGGTGGACCCTTTAAGGGTCAAGTAACAGCCATAATACATATTTAGCAAAAATTAGGTCAAGAATTTGCTAATCAGCCCATAATACAACCTTTCAACTCAGTTTCCATACCGATATAGTACGATCGTCGCCCGTGGATAGCAGTTGGTCGTGGTAATCAGTCCAGAGTAATTTATTTACCGACGTTCCGTGACCCGCATGGCGGGCCTTATCAACTACTTTCAATAACCGATACGTTTGGGCATCCCAGATCTTGACGGATTTGTCCATGCTGGCTGTGG
Organism: Spirosoma sp.; assembly: GCA_035296465.1. Taxonomy (GTDB): domain Bacteria; phylum Bacteroidota; class Bacteroidia; order Cytophagales; family Spirosomataceae; genus Spirosoma. The sequence continues at coordinate 3,010 of DATHAW010000152.1, read as the reverse complement.
CAAACAAATGGCCCGCAGGACTAAAGGTAAGGTGGTTGATGGCAAACAGGTGAGCGACTACTTCCTGATGAAGGGCGTACGACTGCTCCACATCCCACACGTTGAAGCGGGCGTCGCGCCCGGCAGTGAGCAAAAATTGAAAATCAGGAGAGTACTGTACGGTGAATACCGAATTTGTGTGCGCCGAAATCGTTTTCTTAAGGCTGTATGACTCAAGGTCGAAAATTCGGACGGTCGTGTCGCTGTATCCCACTGCGAGTTCACGCTCAACGGGGTTTACGGCCAGGCACCGCGCCGACTGATCGGATGCTTTAAGATGTTTTTTTACGCCCAACTGATGAATGTCCACTACGGCCACCACCCCATCGGATAAGGCAATGAGCGCGTCGTCTTTGTAAAAGGCGATGTCAAATATGGCTGCTGAGGTCAGTTTGAGTGAGGCTATCTCCTGTTTATGCACCGGATCAATCAGGTGCAGCCCCTCGTAGTTCTGACCCACCCATAAAAGGCCGCTTACCGGATGCAGCGCAAGCGCGTAGATTGACGCTGGTACCTGCGCTACTAACTCACCCCTGTCGGGCCGATCTAATTGCCAGCAGACCACCTGACCATCACCCCCGGCCGAAAAAAACTGGTTCGATTGTAGGCCCCGTTCGAGTGTATATATGGAATCACGGTGCCCGCCGAAGGTGTCGAGTTTTTGAACCTGCATGATAAATGTCGAATATTGGCTGATGAATGTCGGTCCTGGACGCGACTTATTCGCTGACCCAACGCCATTTGACACTCAAAAGTCAACATTATTTAATGCCTGCACCAACAATTTTGTCACTTAACGACGACTGTACTGTACTGTTGCGGCCAATTACGGAAGACGAGCTCACACTCCTCCAGGGTCTTAAGCTGACGCCATCAGAGCAAGATGATTTGAGTGGTATTAACCACCCGGCACAGCGGGTCGAGTGGCTGGCGTGCCGGATGGCCGTCAGGCAGTTGATTGAATTGCAGCAAGTGCGCTACGCAGGGCTGCATAAAGACCTCTTTGGTAAACCACATTTAGTTGGTTTGCCGTGGTCAATTTCATTGTCGCACACGGGAGGCTGGGCGGCAGCCGTACTGCACCGGTCGCGCCCGGTTGGCATTGATATCGAACCCATTCGCGACCAGTTCCAGCGGGTAGTGCCCAGGGTACTCTCGATAGATGAAATTACTCATGCCAACGGAGACGCCGGTCGGCTGGCGGTCTACTGGTGCGCCAAAGAGGCTTTGTATAAATTATATGGCAAGCGCAACCTTACATTTCGCGATCACCTATATATAGAACCGTTTGCCGACGGTGCCAGCGTGCTAATTGGCCACGTAAGGCTGCCAAATCACGAAGCTAAACTCACAATACGTTGTCTTCAAACCGGGCCAGGGCTGTTGGCAGTGGCTTTTTAGTTATACCGTTATCTACAAATATCTACAAACAACGGTATAACTAATGCTTAATATAATTTCAGGATTGGCTCATCGTTGCGTATAGTCCGACAGAGGAAGGCCATCGCCCTCGTCCCGAACGGTATTGAGAATTTGCTCTACTTCACGAACGCGCTCGGTATCGCCGTTTTTCTCAAAAGCCAGCACTAAGTTTCGGAGCACACGACGGACGATGTCCGCGTTGGTGCAGGGTTGGTAAAACGTATCCAGGCGCTTAAGATTTAGTTGATCGATATACTGATCGATGTCTTTCTTCGTAAAGATTAGTCCTCGATTGAATACGTTGATATAAAATTGCCCGCTCGCGCTTCGGTACGTTAACACAAACAGGTTGGGCAGATTAACGCCATAAACGGGTAGATTCAGCCGCTGCGCAATGAGCATGTAGAGCACGCAGAGCGTGATTGGGTTACCCCGGCGCGACTCGAGCACCTGGTTAATCATGGAGTTGGCGGGCGAGTGGAAGTGTTTGGTGTTGGGCGCAAATTTCAGTTTGGTGAAAAACGCCGTATTCATCGCTTTAATCTGCTCATCGGGGTGCATATCAGGCTTAAAATCGACCCATACATCGTAGTACAACTGTTCGATATCCTGCTTCAGCTTATCGAGCGACAGGTCGGGATACTGATACGTTGCCACAATCCAGAGCCCCTCCAGCAGGTCCATGCTACCCCCGTTTTTCCAGTCGCGCATACGATCCAGCACCATTTCGTACTGCAAATCATGGATAATTTCTTCGATGCGTTTTTGCAGGTCCGGATTAAAACTTCCTTCCCACTCGGTTTCCAGCAGCGGAATCATTTGTCCGCCCATCTGCCGGATTCGTTGTTCAACGTGTTCGACTATTTCCTTATCTGCGTCGTCGAGAAGCGAGATAAGTGCTTTCAATTCGTTGTCTTTCATACTTTACCGCAATGTCGGTTGGCCCCAGGATAAAAACTGCTTTTGGAAACCTACTGAATGTGCTACTTTTGTCTGGTTCTGTAGGCCGCTATACTAAAGTAACAACAAAAACTTTACATAAAAACAAGTTGACTGCTTCTCTTAATTCACCCAGAATTCTGGTAACCGGCGGGGCTGGTTTTATTGGCTCACACACAGTTATTTCGCTGGCCGAAGCCGGGTTTGAGCCGGTAATTGTTGATAATTTTTCTAATTCACAGCGGTCGGCTCTCGATGGAATCCGGGCTATCCTGGGGCGTGATGTCACGTTTTATCAGGCCGATTGCAATGATGTAGCTGCCATGGAAAACGTTTTCCAGCAAGAGCAAATTGTCGGGGTTATTCATTTTGCCGCGCATAAAGCAGTCGGGGAATCGGTGGCTAAGCCACTGATGTATTACCGCAATAACCTCGATTCGCTCATGCTGCTGCTGGAACTGATGCCGAAGTATGGGGTGCGTAATCTCGTATTCTCGTCATCCTGCACCGTTTATGGCCAACCCGAACACTTGCCCGTTACGGAGCAGACACCCCGGCTTCCGGCGCAGTCGCCGTATGGAAATACCAAGGCCATCAGCGAAGACATCAT
>DATHAW010000151.1:0-4278 GCA_035296465.1 Spirosoma sp. | reverse complement strand
CTATGCGGGTTTACCCCGGCTTTCGCCAGGCTATCCCCCGGTTGTGGGCAGGTTGCTTACGCGTTACGCACCCGTTTGCCACTGGCATTGCTGCCCGTCCGACTTGCATGTATTAGGCCTGCCGCTAGCGTTCATCCTGAGCCAGGATCAAACTCTCCATCGTAAATAATTGTGTAGCCAAGTAAACTTTAGCTACTGTCTTGTTCAACCAACTACCCGAAGGTAGTGTGGCTGCCTATATTGTTGTTGTACTGACCGTTTGTCAAAGAACTGTGCGCCCGGCCCGTTGGCCTAAGCGTGGTATCACCTCATCAAGCTTACTCACAGTGAAAGAACAGCCCCTAAGGGATGTTGCTTGAAACTGGTTAGGAAAAAAGGTGATTTAGTTACTGGCTTCTAAGGGATAACACCTCAAGAAGGGCTCTGGGTTCCTTTAAACAAGCTTTTTTGCTTTTTATTGGTAACCTCTTGAGCATCAGTAGGGGCCAGCAAGGCGGATCATTGCTGATCACTTGGGGTGCCCTGGCCCATCTAGTATATAACCTCTACTAGTATAGTAGAGTTCCGACATGAATAACTTTTTTTATGGTTGATTCACTCGGGATTGTGCTATTAGTTAAATAACCTCTGTTAGTGAGCTGAAGTTCACTATGCGTAAAGTTTTTAGATTTCAACTGGACCCTAAACATGCTTAATTAATCCGGATAGAACGGTCCTACGTGTTAGCGAGGAATGTAACGTTGAAGGTGACTTATCGGACCATATGCTCGATGATTAACGTTGACAGGTATTAAAAATGGACTATCCCAGCAATACCTCCCTCCTACCCGGCCACCGTTCAATTATACCTCCTTATGTTTTGTCAGGACCACAGCTTAAGAAATCGGGCAATGTGATCAATTATAAGTAGGGTTCCTGGGCATTAATGCTCCGAAAGGCCCGACACCCCTTAATCTGATTCTGGCTAGGATGTCGAGCAAATCTCGACGAAGAATCGATCAATGGCGTAGAGGTTCAGTAAATAGGGGCCCTGCCGACGAGCAACCACGAAGTGGCTCTGCTCCCAGACGGCGCAGAGCTGATCGGCTTTCGACAAGCGATTAAATTCATAGAGCGTCATGGCAACGAAAGATACTCTTTTTCTATCGTCGGGATCACAGCAGCAGGCCCCCTCCAAGCAGCACCCCAGCAGGTTCCCGGAGATAAAGAATCCCTTATCCAGCGTTGTCATGTCTCGGTCGTACGATACCAGTAGGTTGGCCGGCAGGTTCGTCTGGCCGGATATATCGTGCATACGCATGATACCGGCAACTTGCAGGGGGCTCCTCGCCCACCCGGACTAAGGCACCGGATTTTATTTCAAAAATACCTCATCTGTATCGGTCATAAACATGCGGGTACTTTCGGTATAGGTGCCCCCCATAGGCGCTTTGTAAGTTAGATCGACGTAAAACGCCCGGTAGCCCGAGGCTGGGTACGCTTCGGTAAGCGAAACCGTCTTTGTATGCTTAATCCCCATCTGCCTAGCTTCCCATTTTTCGTCCTGAAAAATCATATCGGTCGAGTTGGCTGACCAGAGTGTTACGTTCTCCAACTTATCTGCGGTGGCGTTTATCGTGAGCGCTACGCCTTTTTTAGTGGGAGTTGCCACCCACTGGCAGGCTGGGTAGGGTTGTTGAGTCAGGGTGGTTCCGAAAAATGCATTCAGGGCTTGCAGAGCTTGCCGCTTGTCGCCCAAATCATGCCCGACGTTTGGCACGTAATGAATGAAATTCTTACCCGGTATCTCACCGATGTAATGCTTCACGGCGTCGACCGTCCAATACTCATCGTTCGTGCCCATGACCAGCAGTTTAGGCATGGTTAATTTTTTGCGGTAGGAATAGGGGTCAATCATTTCCGTCAGGGCATTTCCTTCCTGGCTATGCACCGTTTGCGGAATGCCCAGCTTCACGTAGTCGTCAATCTGTTCGCTGTACTTATTCCAGATCTTCCGCTGATAATCTAAGTTGACGGGCATGTTCAGCACATCAATGACCATCGGGGCAATGGCAACGGCTCGCTTATCGCTGGCACCAGTCAGCCAGGTGGTCCAGCCCCGCTTGGAAGCCCCCGACACCACAAAGCGATTAACGGGCTGGTGCAGCGTCTGTTGGGCAAACTGCTGCACGGCATCCATCGCCCGAACGGCACTTTTCACCATTGGAAACAGCAGCGGCCAGCTGTAATCGCCATCTTTTTTAAACTGGTGCAGGGTGTAGGAAATCAGGGCATCTTCTTTCAGATCCCCGTAGAGCGGCTGGTTGGGTGTTTGCCGAAGCACCGCTACTAGGGCATTGTTATTCGTAGCTAACCTGCCTATGGCCTGGTTGAACAGATCCCCTTGCCCGGTCCAGTTCGGTTCACCATCTTTAACCGACCCGCCCGTGATAAACAGCAGCGCACCGTCATACTTAATTTGCTTCGGCACGAGCACCGTCAGTTGGTGCTTCCAGGTATAGTCGCGCCATTTTTGGGACGTTAGCACCACATCATATGCCGTAATATCGCCGTAGCGATAGGTGTCCTTTACGGCCCAGGTGAAGGACGAGTCGCCATTTTTCAGGTAACTTTCCAACGCCGTTGATGGGGTGATACCCTCGGCGAATGGGGTGACCTCGAATGCGAAAAGGGCGCTGACAAAGCTAGCCAGGGCAATAACTTTCAACAAATTGGTAATCATTTTTTCACTGGCGTTACGTGGTAGTCCTGATTAGATTCATGGATGCCCATCGGCTTTGGGTAAATCGACTATCAGTGTCAGGGCTTCGGCCATGTAAATTTCGGCGGTGTTCTGGCCTAAGCTGGTGTAACTCATATAATCGTATCATTTAAACCTCCCAAAATCCTCTTTGGTCAGTATGTAGCCAAAAGCGTCGTTAGTAAGGCTGAATAAGAACGGCATTCTGGTGACCATGGGTCGTTTAAGGTGAAACCCGATATTGGGTAAGGCTTCGCCCAGAATGGTCAGGGCCTGCGCATTGCCGATGTTCAGCAGATTGACCTGTACCATGACCTTATCCCTTGCCGCGATTTCGTACTTCAGCGGAGAATTTTTGACTCCTTTGTGGTAACTTACAAAACAAATATAGAACAAACAATTTTAACGAATTTTCGAACTCTGCGTAAAATAATCTTCTATTTGAGTAAAAGGCTTATAGTATTCAGTAACCGTTTTGGTGCCAACAAGCTGAAAGCTTACAAACTAATTTTAAATGATTTGTTATCTGTTTCTCGTTCACAGTTTCTTACCCTCTCGTTGCTTTCAGCCTCCCGGTTAGGTAAAAATTCACCCGTTCGCCAATAGCTTAACGCCTTTGGTATGACGTATATCAAGGGGCATGGTACCTATTTCTTGCCTATGCCGTACCCCTCGCTGTTTGAACGCCAGATGGACCCACTGCCCCCGGCCAGTATCCGGGCGGTAGTGCGCTGTAATGAAAATCCCGGGGCCGCCATAAGGGGCACGACCGACATTGAACGTGAACCCCGTTCTGGCGGCAGCCCTGCTGGATGGGCCGATACCTGAAGATAATCCCATAGTTTTTCCGAAATTTATCCCTCATGCGTTTCCCAATTGTCACCGTAGTCATTGTCGTAGCGGGTTTGCTCCAGGTGCCAAATTCTCTTCTCTTGGCGCAGTCTGTCCATGAGGACAAACCGTTTGCGCAGGAGTATAGCGTTAAATATTACGCCGAAAAACCCGATGCAGCCCTTACCGGATTGGCCAGTGACCGCAACGGAGTCATTCAGGTGCTCTCGGGTGGGGAACTCCTGCATCCATCGGGTGGGCAGTTTCTGTCGCCCGGCAGCCTATCCCCTGACCGGACCTACCGGCCCCTACAGGACATGAAAGTAGCTGCCATTGGCCTGTACGACCGGCAGTTGATTTACCTTGATAACCAGGCGGTGCTGAGTAATGCCTGGGCCGGGAAATTAGCTATTCAACACGGGCTTCCGCGGGCGCAGCTATTTGCCGGGGGAACGGATTTCACATTTCTGGTTTCGGATGGGAAGGCCCTGCATTTGGTCGCCCAAACGGGAGTTTTGTGGAAAGGGGCAATGCCCGGCGACGAAGCGATCGGCATACGGTATCAGTCCGCAGCAGACCGGTTCTGGATACTGGGCAAAAAGGCATTATACACCCTATCGGGTCGGGACCACCAACTATCCCGCGTGATTGACGGCACTAATTTTACCTCGTTTGACCTGTCCGGTAAAGGTCAGATTATGATCGGC
>DATHAW010000150.1:0-2526 GCA_035296465.1 Spirosoma sp. | reverse complement strand
AAGGTTTGCCAGCAGTATTTCTTCATAGGCATTGCTCAACTGGTACAACTCCTTGTCAGATTCGGCAGTAGCCATTGCCTCATCAAAATACACATCAACATGACTATGCCCAAAGTTTTTTAGCTGATTAACCAGTTCATGGCGCAGGTCGGCTATTTCGGCCTGAACAGACTGGTACCCGTCTTCTGTGATATCCTGTAGGTGGGGAATCAATTGATCGATAAGTGCCGTGTAATACGTGAGTACTTCGGCGCTCGACGTAAACATAAGGCTCCTGTCTTTTCGTAAATAGGGCATGGAGTTATGGGCAGATGGTTTTTATGTCACCGTTAACCGGAGGAAGGCTAAATATAATTTTTTTATAGAAACAGTTTCCTACTTATATCCATAATTATCAACAGGGAGTCTCGTAAACTAACCTTTCTTTGTTGATAAGTCGCCTATAGGCAAAAGCTACCCGCAGCCAGTTACACGTCTGCCTGACAAAAACGCAGTCTGCCGTCGCTAAACGTAACCACTCGGAAAGAGGAATTATTCATATCCGTCATGGTTAGTCCGGGCTGATTCGACAACAGGAAACTGGCATTCTGAAGGAGCAGGTTCGCAAAACGAGCGAATAGCCAGAACCCGGACAACACCCGATGGCTATCGACAACCTCAATTGCCAAGCATCAGGATATACTGGCCGTGCTGATCTTAGCTTAACGCGACCACTTATTAGCGGCTCAGCAAAACAACCGCCCTGCACCTTACGGTCGTCGGGGATAGCCCACACTCACACCTTTATTTTATTTGCCCGATCAGGTTGATTTGTTCGCCTGAGCGGGCATTTTCGTGCAGCTGCACCAAGTCAGAGCTTTGCCCTATGCAGGTATACTAACGGGTTCAGGGGCAGTGAGTTTAGTTGGAAAACCTGGTGCTCAGGTATTGGCAGGCCGCGTAGTTCTGCATAAAGTAGTCAGGTCTCTTTTAAACCCCACTCTTAGTCCCGTAGTTAAGTAAACCAGTTTTAATCAAACCAGTCATACTGACATCGTCTGATACATGCCAGCTACCCTTCCCATCACCACGCCCGAACAGGCGGTCTCGGCTATCCAGTCGGGCAATCGCGTATTTATTCACAGCGTTGCCCAAACGCCCCACGTCCTGATCGACGCGATGGTGGCGCGGGCGGGCGACCTGAAAGACGTAGAAGTATGCCATATCCACACCGAAGGACCACTCCCCTATCTGGACAAAAAATTCCGGGACTCATTCCGGCCAAACTCTTTCTTTATCGGAGCCAACATGCGCAAGCAGCTCAATCAGGGCATCGGCGACTACGTACCGGTTTTTCTGAGTGAGGTGCCGCTGCTGTTTCAGCGCAAGGTGCTGCCCATCGACGTAGCGCTGATTCAGGTGTCACCCCCGGATGCGCACGGCTTCTGTTCGCTGGGTCCGTCGGTCGACGTATCGCTGGCGGCCATCCGGTCGGCCAAGTACGTGATTGCGCAGGTTAATCCGCGTGTGCCCCGCACACACGGCGACGGACTTATTCCGGCCAGCATGCTGCATGCAGCCGTGGAAGTTGATGCGCCGATGTATGAGGTCCTGCCGGGCGAAATCAGCGCCGAAGACCGAAGAATTGGCCAGTATGTAGCCAGTCTGGTTGAGGATGGGGCTACGCTCCAGCTCGGTATTGGCGGCATCCCGAACGCTACGCTGGCCGAACTGATCCATCACAAAGGACTGGGCATTCATACCGAAATGTTTTCTGACGGTGTCATCGACCTGGTGGAGCGGGGTGTCATTACGGGTGAGCACAAGACCGTTCTCCCCTACCGGATCGTGTCGGCGTTTGTGATGGGTAGTCAGAAGGTCTATGATTTTATTGACGATAATCCCGGTGTGTCCATGAAACAGGCCAGTTATACCAATGATACGGCCATTATCCGGCGCAACCCCAAAGTAACGGCCATCAACTCAGCCATCGAAATTGACATTACCGGGCAGGTCTGCGCCGATACCATTGGTACGTTTCAATACTCCGGCGTGGGTGGGCAGATGGATTTTGTGCGAGGAGCGTCGCTGTCGGAAGGCGGCAAACCCATCATTGCTCTGCCGTCGGTAACGAGCAAAGGTCTGAGCAAGATTGTACCTTTTCTGAAAGAAGGCGCGGGTGTAACAACGACTCGTGCCCATGTCCATTATATCGTTACCGAGTACGGCATTGCCAACCTATACGGTCAGAACCTGCGCCAGCGTGCCCGCGCCCTCATCAACATTGCCCATCCCGACCACCGCGAAGAACTGGAACGACAGGCGTTTGCCCGGTTTGGGAGCCTCTGAATGGCTTCTGGCCGACGAGTTTACATCGTGGATACACTGGGTAAATTAGATAAGTGGCCAGGTTCACATATCACGTACATTTTATTGTCTCTGTTACGTCGACTTTATTAATTCTGACAAAATTCGTTCGTCAATCCCGTTCTCGAAAAACCTACGTAGACCCGCTTCACAGCGGTGGCTTTAGCGCTTATGTTCTCG
>DATHAW010000149.1:0-3120 GCA_035296465.1 Spirosoma sp. | reverse complement strand
ACATCATTACGGCCAGCGGCACAACGTTACTTGGGGCCGACAACAAAGCGGGTCTGGCCGAAATCATGGACGCGGCCAACTACCTAATGACCCACCCGGACGTTAAGCACGGGCGTATCCGGCTGCTTTTTACACCCGATGAGGAAGTGGGGCGCGGCACCGAAAAAGTAAATATCCAAAAACTGGGAGCCGACTTTGGCTATACCATCGATGGAGAAGCACTGGGCACCCTCGAAGACGAAACATTCTCCGCCGATGCGGTAAAAATCACGATTCGGGGCGTCAGCACCCATCCAGGTTTTGCAAAGGGCAAGCTGGAGAACGCCTTGAAAATTGCTGCTGACCTGATGGCCGCATTGCCCAAGGATACGCTCTCGCCCGAAACAACGGATGGCAAAGAAGGCTTTGTGCATCCAACGCGGCTGGAGGGTAATCAGGATCAGGCCGTGCTGGAGTTTATCATCCGCGACTTCACTGAAGCGGGCCTCCACGATAAAGAAACCTACCTGCAACAGCAACTTGATACCGTGCTGACGCACTACCCCGGCTCGTCGGCGGAGTTCGTGGTGAAGCAGCAGTACCGGAACATGAAAGACGTGCTGAGCGGGCATCCCAACGTAGTCGACAACGCGCTGGAGGCTATCCGCCGGGTGGGGCTATCAGCCCAACGGCGCAGCATCCGGGGTGGCACAGACGGGTCACGGCTATCGTTCATGGGTCTCCCCTGCCCCAACCTCTTCGCGGGCGAACATGCCTTTCACTCGCGGCAGGAATGGGTATCGGTGCAGGACATGGAGGCCGCCGTACGGGTAATTGTCGAAGTGGCACGGGTGTGGGAAGAACGCGCATGACCACCGCCCGCACGGCCGTAGACTTCGGCTTAGTCGTCCTGATCTGGCTGGTTCAGCTCATCATTTACCCCAGCTTCCGATACTACAGCCCGGCTGAGCTGGCTATGTGGCATCCAAAATACAGCAACCTCATTACCCTCATTGTCGGCCCGCTGATGCTGGCGCAGGTCGGGTTAGTAGGTTGGGACGTTCTGAACCGATTCTCGTGGCTCGCCATAGTATCGGCAGGGCTGGTCGGGCTGATGTGGGCGTCGACGGTGTTCCAGGCAATACCGATTCATAACGCTATTGCGGCCGGTAATGCCTCGCCCGAAACGCTGTCCCGTTTAGTGAGCATCAACTGGGTACGTACCGTGGGCTGGACGTTGGTTTTCGGGTTAGGCTTGTGGGAGCGAGTGGGCGTTGACTCAGATTCGGGCTAAACTTTGGCAAAGTTTTGAACTTTGCCAAAGTTGGTCAGTTGAGCAACAAACAAATCTCAACCCGTATGGAAGCTCAACTTGAACTGGATGCACCCGATGCCATTGGGGCGGTATCTCCCTATGATGTCACGCATGACGTAGGGGGCCTGAAAACCCTGTTTGTTAACGTTTTTTTTGTTGGTCAGCCGGGCCCCGGTAATCCGTGGGTATTGGTCGATGCGGGTCTGCCAGGCTACGCAGGCCAGATTAAAAAGAAAGCCGAAGCCTTGTTTGGACCCGGTGCCAGGCCCACGGCGATTGTGCTCACCCATGGGCACTTCGACCATACCGGTGCCCTGAAGTCGCTGCTCAAGGAATGGGACGTACCGGTCTATGCCCATTCACTCGAACTACCCTACCTGACCGGGAAGTCAAGCTATCCCCCGCCTGACCCAGCCATTGGTGGCGGGTTCATGTCGTATTCCTCGTTTATATTTCCCATCGGCCCCGACGACTTTGGGGATCGTGTCCGGGCAATCCCGGCAGGGGGCAACATTCCTGAATTACCAGACTGGCGGGCAATTCACACGCCGGGTCATGCGCCGGGCCATATCTCGCTCTTTCGCGAAAGTGACCGTACCTTAATTGCTGGCGACGCCTTTGTAACAACCAACCAGAACTCAGCTATTTCGGTTGCTACCCAAAAAGAGGAATTTCACGGCCCACCGGCCTACTTCACCTGCGATTGGGAACACGCCCGCCAGTCAGTTCAAACGCTGGCCGATTTGAATCCCTTAGCGGTTGGTACGGGTCATGGCATCTCCGTTCGGGGCTACGAATTACAGGTAAAGCTGAATCACCTGGCCGACAACTTCCGCGAGCAGTCTATCCCGTCGGAAGGCCGCTACGTGAAACAGGCCGCTGTTACCGACGAAAACGGCATAGTCGATATGCCGACGCCAACCTCCTATAACGTAGGGCGGGCCATTGGCTGGGGAATATTGGCGGGTGTATTACTCTATGCCCTCTGGCCGAATATGGGTGATGCCGATAACGAAGACGACGATTAACCTGACCAGTTCTGCGTACCAAAAACGGCTACTGCTACGTCAGGGCCGTTTTTTTATGAGTTAGTTTAAAGACATGTCTGGCAAAATGCATACCTATAATGCTTACAATTTAGGTCGGTTTCAAACTGGCAGCAGGGTTAATTGTATTTAAATGGCCGGGGCATTAAGCCGCCTATTTGTAAGTTTGCACTTAATTCACCCTGACGATGATGGCTCAGAGAAAACCTAAATTTTACGTCGTCTGGCAGGGCCGCAAACCGGGTGTCTACGACAGTTGGGACGAAGCCAAAGCCCAGACGGATGGGTTTGCCAAACCGCTGTTCAAATCGTTCGATACTAAACCGGCTGCTTTAAAAGCATTCAAAGAAAAGCCCCACGCCCATATTGGTCAGGGAGGCAAGCCCATTGCTAAACAGGGAAAGCTGGCAGAATTAGTAGGTAACCCTATTCTGGACAGTCTGGTTGTCGATGCAGCCTGGAACACCGCTACCGGCGATATGGAGTATCAGGGTATCTATTTAGCTACGAAGCAGAAGTTATTCCTGAAAGGCCCCTACTCCGACGGCACTAACAACATTGGCGAGTTTCTGGCCATTGTTCACGCCCTGGCTCTACTCTACCAAAAAGGCAGTAACATTCCCGTCTACTCCGATTCGCGAACCGCCATCAGTTGGGTCAAGAAAAAGAAAGCCAATACCAAACTGGAGGAAACAACCCGCAACGCCGAACTCTTTGAGTTGATTGACCGGGCCGAAAACTGGCTGCAGACCCATGCCTTTGCCAACCCGGTGCTGAAAT
>DATHAW010000148.1:0-2332 GCA_035296465.1 Spirosoma sp. | reverse complement strand
GGGCATATTCCCATATCTGATAGTCATCGGCGTTCAGCAGACCAACTTCACGAACACCAATAATGTCTGGCAATGTTGGTTTTAACTGCTTGACGACTCGATAGGATATGTTTTGATCGAACAATAATCGCATCAGGCAGCCATCAACAAGGTGCCATTATCGCGGTCAGCAGCAAAAAGCAGAGCGGCCTGAATGTCCTCACGGGTGAGTTCAGGAAAATCCTCAATTATTTCATCGAAGGACATACCGGTACCCAGCCAACCTAAAACATCGCCAACGGTAATACGCAGACCACGGATACAGGGCTTCCCTCCCCGCTTACCCGGCTCTATCGTGATGATGTTACTGTATTTAGGTTGATACTGCATGGTTGTCAAACGTTCGTTGTTGCCTGACGCGAATTTCGCTCTTTTACCTTACACCTCCACCCATGCCTGGTTCCGATTGCTTTCCAGAATCTTCTCGCAGATCAGTAACTCGCGGTAGCCGTCGGCAAACGTCGGGTAGGTTGGATGTTCGGGCTGTTTGCCGGCCGCAACAGCTTCGTACACTTCCCGGAACAATTGCTTCGACGTATCGGGGAAGCCTTCGTTATGGCCGCCGGGAAACGAGATCACCGACCGCGCTTCGGGATAAGCCAGCGACGGGTCGCGCATGAACGACTCGTTGGCCCCGTTGCGGTTACCAATCCACATTTCGTTGGGCGACTCGGAGTTCCAGTGTACCGTTTTCTTTGAGCCCGAAATCTCTAATTTCATCTGGTTTTTGCGCCCTGCCGACACCTGCGACACCGTAATGACGCCCCGGTTGCCATTGTCAAACCGCAGCAGGACGTTGGCGTGGTCTTCGGTATTAATGGAGACGTCGGCGTAATCTTCCGGCTGGAGCATTTTACCCGAATAGGTCTCAACCGGCTTTAGGGGCTTCTTGCGCGTTTTGTGGATGGTGTTGAAATCGGCCATGACGGCTACGGTTTTCAGGCCCGTAATGTACTCCAGGCTGTCCATCAGGTGCGAGCCGATGTCGGCAATGGCCCGCGATTCGCCCGATTTGTCGGGTTCGAGCCGCCAGTTGTAATCGGTGTCGTAGAAAAGCCAGTCCTGCAGATACGAGCCAATTACGCTGTACACGTCGCCGAGGTCGCTTTTTTCGCGCATGGTCTTCATCTGCCGAATCAGCGGATAGTAACGCAGGTTGAAATGCACGGCGTTGACCAGGCCGGTTTGCTCAGCCAGTTCAACCAGTTCTTTGGCTTCGTGCAGGTCTTTGGCCAGGGGTTTTTCGCATACTACGTGCTTGCCGGCCTCTAAAGCTGCTTTTGACTGGTTGTAGTGCAGGAAATTAGGCGTACACACGTGGACAACCTGAACATCATCCATGGCGAGCAACTCCTCGAAGGTGCACGACCGTTCGATACCGAGTTGGTCGGCTTTCTGACGGGCAAGTTCGGGAGTTACTTCGCAGAGGGCAATGACGTCTGTGTTGGGCAGGCGACGGAGGGCTTCGATGTGGGCGGGTCCGATGAATCCGGTGCCGACGACACCAATCTTGATTTTTTGCATTGGTTTGGGTTTAAAATAAAAGGCAGTACACCTGGTGCTTTTCGGGGTTCGCCCGCAGAAAAACGCCGTGCTCTAACGATTAAGAAACGTAGTGGACAAATTTTACCCACTTCTGCTCTGATTTATTCGAGGCCAGCACGGTGTCGATGAAGGCCAGGCCCCGCACACCGTCGTGAACGCCCGGAAAATCGTAGAGCGGGTCGGCGTCGCGGCCATCCATGTGGGCTTTTACAGCAAAGGCAAAGTTTCGGTAAATGTTGGCAAACGCTTCGAAGAAACCCTCGGGGTGGCCCGCCGGAAGCCGGATGTGTGCTTTGGCAGATGGGGACATGTCGCCCACGTTGGGCCGGATCAGCCGCTGGCCTTCCTGACTTTTGTAAAACAGCGTGTTGGGTTCCATCTGGTGCCATTCCAGACCGCCCAGCTCGCCATAGACGAATATTTTCAATGAGTTCTCTTCGCCGTTGCTGACCTGGCTGGCGTGCAACACGCCTTTGGCCCCACCGGCAAATCGCAGCAGCACGTTGCCATCGTCGTCCAGCTGGCGGCCCGGCACAAAGGTGCTGAGGTCGGCGCAGAGTTCGGCAATTTTCAGACCCGTTACGTACTCGGCCAGGTTTTCGGCGTGGGTGCCAATGTCGCCCATGGCCCCGGCTGCCCCCGACCGGGCCGGGTCTGTCCGCCAGATCGCCTGCTTGTAGTCATTATGTTCCTCATCTTTGGAAAGCCAGCCCTGCGGATACTCCACCACCACTTTGCGGAGTTTGCC
>DATHAW010000147.1:0-2248 GCA_035296465.1 Spirosoma sp. | reverse complement strand
AAGCCGCGTTGCTCATGCCCATTTTTTCGAGTAACAGGTCGAACCGGTCTTTGAGTTGAACCGTATGCAGATGGCCGTTGATGCGCAGGTCAACGGTTTTTTCGTCCGCGTTCAGGTTCAGCACCTCCGCCGAGTAAGACCGGTTCTGGTGCAGGATATGAAATGTCCGGTCGTTTAGTCTGACCATATCCCAGGCAAACGGTTCGCCGTTGAGAACAGGTCCATTAGAGTTAAATTCGATGGTAGCGGGGGCAGCGTTAAGGGTAGTGCTATACATACGTAGTGTATTACGGTTGATTAAGTTAACGTGGGAGAGAAGTCTTTAGCCACGTTGGTATCCTACTCAAGACTTATTGATCAGCGAAATTCCCAGCAAACAGATGCCCATCCCGGCGAACTGAACGGCATAAATCGTTTCGCCATCAAGAACGCCCCAACATAGGGCCACAATGGGAATCAGGTAGGTTACCGAGGCCGCAAACAGGGGCGAGGCAAGCTGCATGATACGGTTGAAAAAGATCGACATCAGCCCTGAGCCGAGCACCCCAAGTATGACAAGGGCCGCCAGTGGCCAGGTGTTTTGTCCGTTAGTAACCCGGCTGATAAAATCGGTTGGGATGAGTGTCAATGCGGAAATAGACCCGGCGAAAACAAACATCCAGGCCGTCGACACAAGGGCGGGCAAGTGCGTAATGTAGCGGCCAATGAGGTTGGTATTCAATCCATAACAGACCGTTGCCAGCACCACCAGCAAGGCGTAGTCATTGACTTTAAAGGAGCCAGTGGCGCTGAAAAACACCAGCAGCAGCGACCCCGCCAGACCCAGCAGAATGCCCACAACCTGTCGGGTTTTTATTGCCTGCCCAAAAAAAGTTGCGCCTATAATCAGGGTGAACAGGGGACTGAGCGAGTTGAGGGCTCCAGCCAATGAGCTATTCAGGTGGGCACCGGCCTCGGCAAACAGAAAAGCGGGTATAACGAAACCAATGACGCCACTGGCCAGCAGCGCTACCCACCGGTGCTTCACCGCTGCCCGAACATCGGCCTGACGACTTTGCCGGGCCAGAAACGGCGTAAAAAATAGGAGTGCGAACACCAACCGGCCGGCAGCTACCTGCTCGGGTGGAAAGGCAGCCAGACTGCGTTTGATTAGGATGAACGAACTTCCCCACACCACCGCCAAGGTACACAGCAGGAGCCAGGCCAGCAACGGGCGTTTCTCAGGTTTAACGACGAGTGGTTCGGCTATCATAGGATGAACAAAACGGCCCGCCGATATCAGTAGTGGCAGGCCGTTTTTCAGGCAAATTCTACTACGTAATTCTCCTGGATTTCATCGAGTATGGCGCTCACCTCACGGTACGAATCGGTTGTGACGAGCCGCATCCGAAAAGGCTTAAAATCGGGCAGCCCCCGGAAATAGTTGGCGTAATGGCGTCGCATCTCAAACAGCCCGACAATTTCGCCTTTCCAGCGAATGGAAAAGTCGAGATGCTGGCGGCAGACCGCCACCCGGTCTGCTACGGTGGGGGGAGGCAGATGCTGCCCCGTTTGAACGTAGTGCTTGATCTCGTTAAAAATCCACGGGTGGCCAATGCTCGCCCGGCCAATCATAACCCCGTCGACACCGTAGCGGTTTTTGTATTCCAGCGCTTTTTCAGGCGAGTCGATATCGCCATTGCCAAAAATCGGAATCGTGATCCGTGGGTTATCCTTGATACGCCCAATGAGTGTCCAGTCGGCGTCGCCTTTGTACATCTGCACGCGCGTTCGGCCGTGTATGGTCAGGGCTTTAATGCCAATATCCTGCAGCCGCTCGGCCACTTCGCCCACGTTTTTGGTATGGTCGTCCCAGCCGAGCCGCGTTTTCACGGTTACGGGCAGGTGGGTGGCTCTAACCACCGCATCGGTCATACGTACCATCTTGGGAATGTCCTGCAGGAGGGCTGCCCCCGCACCCCGGCAGGCCACCTGCTTCACGGGGCAGCCGTAGTTGATGTCGATCAGGTCGGGCAGGGCACGGCTGGCAATGCGGGCGCACTCGCCCATGGTATCAACGTCGGAACCAAAAAGCTGGATGCCTATGGGCCGTTCATACTCGAAAATGTCCAGTTTCTGCACACTTTTGGCCGCGTCGCGAATCAGCCCCTCCGACGAGATAAACTCGGTGTACATCAGGTCGGCTCCGCTGGCTTTGCACACGGCCCGAAACGGCGGATCGCTGACGTCCTCCATGGGGGCCAGCAGC
>DATHAW010000146.1:0-2088 GCA_035296465.1 Spirosoma sp. | reverse complement strand
CTCCGTCCCTGTAATCCACCCGTATGCACCGCCACCACGGTCGCGCCGGGAGTGAAATACCCCTTTCGGGCCAGTTCGTAGATACCATACACCATTTTACCCGTATACACCTGCTCAACCTGGACGGGGTGGGGCAACCCGGCCGTTTTTTGCTCGAACAACCGAATGAAATTGAGCAGTTCGGGCGTGGTTTTCGCATAGCCGCCGAAGTGATACGCCGTTTCTAACCGGCAGTTAACCTGCTCAGGCAACTCAAAACCAGGCGCTTTCAGGGCCATAAAACCCAGCACGGTGGTCTGGGGCGGGGCCGTTTTGGCCAGCCCAAGTAGGGTACCACCTGTTCCGACAGGGCAGCAAACATAGTCCGGGGCATGGCCCATCTGTTCAAGTATCTCGGTCATGATTTCGGCCGTGCCGCGCAGGGCAAGTTCATTGGTGCCCCCTTCGGGCAGGACACAGCAGTGGCCAAACTGCGCGGTTAGGGTGGCAAGAAACGCCGGGTTTTCCTTTTGCCGGTATTCAGCCCGGCTCACGAAATAGAGCCGCATTCCCTGCGACCGGCAAAATGATAAAGTCGGATTCAAGGGCGCGTCGGCCAATTCCTCACCGCGCACGACACCAATGGTCTTGAACCCAAATACCTGCCCGGCTGCGGCTGTAGCGTAAAGATGATTGGAATAGGCTCCGCCAAAGGTCAACAACGTAGTGTACTGCCCTGACCGGGCCGCTAGGAGGTTATATTTGAGTTTGCGCCATTTATTACCAGACACCAGCGGGTGCAGCAAATCGTCACGTTTCAGGAATAGCCGAATCGGCTTCTGATCACTGACTATCGGAAAAGGGTCAGCGAGAAACTGGACCGGCGAATAAGCTGCAAACCGGGCGAGTTGCTCTGTTATGTCGGGCATGTGTTATCTTCGTGGGTTGGTTGGCGACCTAAATCTGCGCTAATCACGGCAATCGGTGACAGACGAACACGACGAAATTTTAGAAGAGGAAGACGAATTATACGAACATCACCGCATTGTGGTGGATAAAGGGCAAAGCCCGCTGCGGATTGACCGGTTCCTGATGGACCGGCTGCAAAACGCCACGCGCACAAAAATTCAGGCCGGTATCGAATCTGAGTCGGTGCGGGTGAATGACAAGCCCACCAAAGCCAGCTATAAAATCAGACCGCTGGAAGTCATTACGGTGTCGCTGCCTCACCCACCCCGTGACACCGACATTAAGCCAGAAAATATTCCACTCGACATTATTTTCGAGGACGCCGACCTGCTGGTACTCAACAAACCACCCGGCATGGTTGTGCACCCGGCCCATGGCAACTGGGAGAGTACGCTGCTTAACGCCCTTGTTTACCACTTCGAGAACCTGCCCACCGGCCGCAACGGCGAAGCGCGGCCCGGACTGGTACACCGGATCGACAAAGACACGTCGGGGTTGATGGTAGTGGCCAAAACAGAATTTGCCATGACCCACCTGGCGCGGCAGTTTTTCGACCACAGCATTGAACGAACCTACAACGCGCTCGTCTGGGGTGTTCCCGAGCCGGCCGACGGAACCATAACCGGCTACATTGGCCGTGCCCTGAAAGACCGGAAAGTTCAGGCCATATATGACGACGAAGCCAAAGGAAAATGGGCTGTCACGCACTACAAAACGCTGGAACCCATGCGCTACGTATCGTTGGTGCAGTGCAACCTGGAGACCGGTCGGACCCATCAGATCCGGGCTCATTTCAAGCACATTGGCCACCCGCTGTTCAACGATGCCATGTATGGCGGTGACCGCATTGTGCGGGGCATGCCCAATGGCACCTACAAAACATTCGTCGAAAACGCCTTCAAACTCATCCCCCGGCAGGCCCTGCACGCCAAATCGCTGGGGTTCGTTCATCCACGTTCCCGCGAGTGGCTCCAGTTTGAACTGCCCCTGCCCGACGATTTTCAGGCCGCGCTGACCAAATGGCGTAAGAAAGCGACGAACGACGAAGGATTATCGATATAAATTACATTAGCTCAGCATTCCTCTTTAACCATGATCTCAATCCGCCCCGGCACCCGCACCGACATTCCCCAGGCCTTT
>DATHAW010000145.1:0-7977 GCA_035296465.1 Spirosoma sp. | reverse complement strand
TTCATGCCGCAAGTTAGTTAGTCAGCCGGTGAGTTGCTCAGCAGCTGATGAGCGTGGTTTTAACGAGTGGGCCGCTTTGGTCAGTTATCATCCGATTTGCCGACTAATTTATCAATGGCCTCAGCTAACTGATGGTCTTTGGCCGTCACCACATTGCCAGCATCGTGAGTAGAAAGTTTGATGGTCACTTGGTTATATACGTTTGACCACCATGGATGATGATCCATCTTCTCGGCGATGAGCGCCACACGGGTCATAAAGGCGAACGCTTCGCTAAAGTTTTTGAAGGTGAATTCGCGCACGAGTTGGTTGTCTGTTTCCTGCCACATGGGGTTTGAATTATTAATAATAAATACCAAAAAAAGCCCTGCCAACAATGGTTGACAGGGCTTTGGCAGAGAGCGAGGGATTCGAACCCCCGGTAGCCTTGCGACTACTTCTGATTTCGAATCAGACCCATTCGACCACTCTGGCAGCTCTCTAGTTGGTCTATAACATCAAATAATCTGGCAGAGAGGAGAGATTCGAAGTCGTCCGCACGGCAGCGGCCGACCGTCCCGGTCTCAATACGGTTGCCCGCATACTCTCATTCCATGCTTGGCAGAGAGGAAGAGATTCGAACTCTCGATACGGTTGCCCGCATACACACTTTCCAGGCGTGCTCCTTCAACCACTCGGACACCTCTCTGTGTCATTCGTACTACCCGACGAATCGGAGTGCAAAGATGCATGATAACGATGATTGGCACAAGATTAGACCCACAAAAATTCTATCTAATACTGCTACGTACTGCCCAATTATTCGCTCATTTCGCCCATCATTGGCCGAGCCAGCCGCTTTTGCAGCCGTGACATTGCTGCCGAGTCCCGATCAGGCTCCTGCCCCAGCAATACCATCAATTTAGTAATGGCGGCTTCACTAGTGATGTCTGCCCCGCTTACAACACCAATCTGTTCCAGATACTTGCTGGTTTGATAACGGCCCTGCGTAACACGGCCTCCTTCGCATTGCGACACGTTAATGATCAGAATGCCCCGGTCAATAGCTCGTTTGAGTGCATTAAGAAACCAGTTGTCCGTGGGGGCGTTGCCTGCACCGAAAGTTTCAAGCACAACACCACGTAACGCCGGACTTTCCAAGATCGACTCGACCACAGGCTGGGTGATGCCGGGAAATAGTTTCAGTATCGTAACGTTTGGGTTTAGTTCTGTACGAATACGTAGCGTTTGGCCCGGCTGATACGGCCGTATGTAGGGCCGGTTGTAATCAATGCTAACCCCGGCTGTGGCTAGATGCGGGTAGTTTTCCGATGAAAAAGCATTGAACTGTACGCTTTCCTGCTTGGTAGAACGATTACCCCGCAGCAAAAGGGAATTAAAATAGATACAGACTTCCGGCACAAGTGGTTGCCGAACTGTAGAAAGTTCAGTCATTTCCACGTTAGCCGCATCCACGGCGGTAGTATCCACTGCGGCCGCAATTTCGAGGGCTGTAATGAAGTTTTCGCGGGCGTCGGTTCGGGGGGCTCCGATGGGTAACTGAGCTCCAGTTAGCATAACTGGCTTATTTAACCCTTCCAGCATAAAACTTAATGCCGAAGCCGTGTAGGCCATGGTATCGGTGCCATGCAGGATCACAAAGCTGTCATACTGTTGATAATTCGCTTCGATCAGCTGTGCCAGTTCGATCCATACGGCCGGTTTCATGTTCGACGAGTCGATGATGACGGGCAGGGTGATGAGCGTAATGTCCAGGTCGAGCCGATGGAGTTCGGGCAGGCGTTCGAATACACGCTCAAAATCGAACGGAATTAGCTGGTCTGCCTGAGGCTCATAGACCATTCCGAAGGTGCCACCCGTGTAGATAACCAATACCGAACGCTGCTCTGTACCTAGCTTTTCTATGGATGGACTAACCCATTGATTCAGGCGCACAGTTTTATACTTCATCCGCCAAAAATGCGAAGAAAACCAATATCCGTATCAGGCTGCGTAATTGTAAACCATTCAATCGGGTAGCAGATTAGCGTATAAGGCGGGTAGCAGCGCCAGTGCATTGGCCGTTGTATGGCGAGCCACATCATCTACCTCAATCTTCATCAGGTCGGCCACACGCTGGGCAATCAGCCGAAGGTAAGCTGGCTCGTTGCGCTTGCCCCGGTGCGGCATAGGTGCGAGGTAGGGACTATCGGTTTCGAGTACAATATGATCCAGCCCTACGTGCGGCAGTACGCGGTCCAGTCCGGGCTCGCCCGACCGATTATTCCTGAACGTAGCAACGCCCCCAATGCCGAGTTTAAAGCCCAGATTGATGGCTCGGTTGGCTTCATCCAGGGTTCCGACAAAGCAGTGAAAGATACCCGTAAGACCGGGTAAAGCCAGTTTTTCGATCACATCGGCAGCCTCGGCGAAGGCATTCCGACCGTGGCCGGAGCGGGAATGCATCGACACGGGCAGGCCCTGCTCAGCTGCCCAGCGCAGTTGCGTCTCGAACGCCATAAACTGCTGATCGACGAAGGTCATGTCCCAGTAGAAATCCAAGCCTATCTCGCCCACGGCCATAAACGCGTTGCGGTTCAGGTGGTCTTCTACGGCCGTCAGTTCAGCCTCAACGGTTTCGTTGACGTAGGCCGGATGCAGGCCCATCATGGGTAAGCAGCGGTCGGGATACTGCTCGGCGAGAGCCATCAAACCTGGTACTGTTTCGCGGGCGCAATTGGGCATCCAAATCTGGCTGATCTGCTGAGCAGTTGCCCGGTTCAGCATCGCATCACGGCCGCCGGGGGTAGGGTCCGTATCGAACTGTAGATCGTAAATATGAGCGTGGGTGTCGATTAAAATCATAGAAAATCGGGCTAATCATAGGACCTCCCCTTCCAGTTTATTTTTGTTGGGGCAAGGTAATACAGGACAGACAGGGGGCCGAGGATGAGTTGATACCCCTCAAACAACAACGCGTAGGGCCAGATGCTGGTTTGGCGCAGGCGACCTAAACCAAGCGAGATAACGAGCGTTTGCACAAATAACTTCAGAATGTACAGGCCAACGGCCAGCACAGGAACAAACCAGCCCAGCAGCAGTAGCAATGGCCCCGCCAGATACTGCACATACAGCGCAAGGACCATCCAGGCGGGTAAGTCGATAGCCCCGCGCATCCATCGTTTGCGCTGATTTAGAAAATCCCTTAGCGTGTTAACGGGTTGCGTGCGGGCCAGCACGGCCTCATTCAATAAATTGCGAAACCTGAAACCTCGCCCGGCAATGGCCTGAAACAGGGTGTAATCCTCTACCACTGAAAATGGCAGCGATTCGTAGCCCCCAACAGCCTCGTAGGCCCCGCGAGAAACGGCCATGTTGTTGCCCATCGCCGTGACGGGAACGCCAAAGCTGCTCACCAGGTGCGTAAGGGTGAGATTATAGAGCCAGTCGATAGTTTGTAATTTATGAAACAGGCCTGGACCTTCTGGAAGGGTGATACCCGTGACAATGCCCACGTTCCCGGTCAGGTATCGGCTCATTTCCCGGAACCAACCGGGCGGTACCTGCGTATCGGCATCGGTAAAAAACAGGTACTGGCCCTGCGCCAGCCCGGCCAGTTGCGCCAGTACATTGGCTTTCCCCCGCAGACCAGCCTGACGATCGATAACCGTAACTAAACGAAAATGGGGATTTTGAGCAATAAATTGGGTCACTACCTCCGCCGTACGGTCGGTAGACTGGTCGTCGCCGATCAGCACCTCGACGGCATTGGCTGGATAATCGAGTTGGGAGATAGCCAGCAGACAATTAAGAATGGTGGACTCTTCATTGCGGGCGGCAATTAGCAGGCTAATGACCGGAGACAACTCAGTAGCCCGCATAAACAGGTTGCGGAACGGCCCGGAACGAGTAGCCTCGTTCGGCGAAGAAGGCTAGCATCCGGGGTAGCACGTAGCGTAGAGTCGGCCAGGCTTTCAGGCTGTCGTGAAACACGACAATCGAACCGGGTTCGGTATACTGAATGGTTTTTCGCAGGCACACATCAGCGGGTAGTTTTCGGTCGAAATCGCCGGTGAGAACGTCCCACATCACAATGGAGTAGTTTTCAATTACCTCAGCCGCCTGCGTTTTTCTGATTCGACCGTAGGGTGGCCGGAAGAGGGCTGTTTCAAACCCCAGTTGCTGCTGACATTTTTGAATATTTTCCAGATAAACGGTGTCATCGGTTTTCCAGCCATTGAGGTGATTAAACGTATGGTTGCCGACCATATGTCCCGCTTCCAGCACCTTATACAGCACGTCATTATGTTTACGCACATTATCGCCAATGCAGAAAAATGTAGCCTGTGCGGCATATTTATCTAATTGCTCCAGCACAAACGTTGTTACGTCGGGAATAGGCCCGTCATCGAACGTCAGGTAAATGGTTGGGGTAGCTTCATCGTCGATTTTCCACCAGAACTCCGGATAGACGGTACGGATCAGGAAGTTGGATTTATGCAGAAAGAAAGACAAAATTCACAGGAGTTTATGGGATGGAAGATTAAAAGTCGGCTGACGGACCAACCTCCAGGCAGTCCGTCCGTGTAGGCACCTTCTATAGTACCTGTTCATTCCAGGTTGCGCCCTTTCCAGCGATAGCCTTTTCCCTGAGCTGCCAGCCCGAAGAAAACGACGTAGAACGGGTAAATCAGCTGCGTGAGCGGGATAGCGCCTACCGACGCTTTCTTTTGTAAAAAAACAAGTATCTGCCTTAAAAACAAAAACTCAGGTATAACCTTTAAGCCCACAACCACAAGGGCAGCACTCCCGGTTAAAAAACCAAGCCACCAACCCAAAACGGCTATAACTGGGGCCAAATTGCTTACAAACACAAAAAGGGCCAGCAGCGTGGGTAGCCAGCTTTTATAGGCCCGCCATTTGCTTGCCCAGCGTTTGCGCTGCTGATAAAACGCCCGCCATGATCGGTGCGGATGGGTTTGGACAATGGCTTCAAATGCTTTTAGAAAATGGACACCATTAGGATACTGAACAGCAATTTTGTGCATCAGGAGTTCGTCGTCGCCCGACGCGAGGTGATCGACGCCCGTAAACCCGCCAACTTCGGCAAATACCCGCTTTTCGTAGCAAAGGTTGGCTCCGTTGCACATGGTGGGCAGCCCCAGCGCCATGGTGCAGGCTCCCGACCCAATCAGGCTGGCAAACTCGATGGTTTGCAGCGTATCAAATAGCGTAGATACAGGCTGTTGAAGACCGGAAGTAAAGGTTACCGGCCCAGATATAAGCTTAGCACCGGTTTGCCCATAAAAAGTAGCTATCGACGCGAGCCAGTCGGGTCCCACGCGGCAATCACCATCGGTGGTCACGATCAGATCACCGGTGGCCAGGGCGATGCTGTGGGTGATAGCTCGTTTCTTGGGTGAAGCCGTACGCTCGTCGCTCAGGGGGAGCAGACGTAACGAAATAAGCGCCCGAGAAGCAAATTGCTGGACGATGGCCAGCGTGTTGTCGGATGAGGAATCGTCTGCCACAATAACCTCGAAGTGGGTATAGGTTTGGCGGCTTAAATCCTCCAGCAGGTCCCCGATGTTGGACGCTTCATTACGAACCGGAATAATAACGGTGATCGTTGGCCTGTCGCCGGGGTCAATACCAGCCCGGAAATGGGGCATCCGCAGCCAGGTTACCCAGAGCAGGCCGGTGAATAAGGCATATAGGCCACTTATGATGCAAAGAACAACCACAGCTTTTTAACCACTCTGTGGCTAATCTAACGTTTAATTAACGAACAGACCATTTCAGTCGCCACACCCAGATTAATCCGATCAGCACGGGCATCAGGATATTGGCTACCCAAAGCGTTAACGTAGCGGTTACGAGTACGGGAGCCGGTGCCCTAAACGGTTCAAACACCCACAGCGAAGCCGCTTCGCGAACACCGAGGTCACTAAGCAGATTAAAAGCCGGGGTAACGGTTTTAGCCAGAAACACGACCCCAATACCCGAGACCGAAACACCCAATGGCAGTTCAACGCCCACCAGTTGCATTGCTGCATAAAATTGCCCCGAAAACACCAGATACCGTAGGGCAGCGGCTGCGAGTGCCAGGCCAATTTCGGAATCGTCATACGCTCCTGCTACGTGCCAGTAGCCCGCGAACCGGCGCAACATTGCCCATGTGGCCAACCAGCCAATAACCTGACGACGGACCAGCCCGAACCCAACACCCAGCGCCGAAAAACCCAGGAGTAGGGTCAGTAGACCCTGGCCTGCCAGGTTGTTGCGGGTGGGCGCTGTGGACAGGTGGTGGGCCCAGGCGACGGTTCCAAATACGATGGCAACGTAAAACTGCATGCCACCCGATACCAGCGATGCCCCTATGGCTTCGGCCCGTGCACTGGTACGCAGCGACAACACCCGCCCGGCCGTATCGCCCAATTGAGCAGGCAGGGCAAAACCCAATGAAAGCCCAGCCAGCACACCCCGGAAGGCGTCCCAAAACGAGGTTTTCTCGACGCGCTGCAGCAGTATCTGCCATTTCAGAGCTTCCAGTCCCCAGTTGAAGGGCGTAAGCGATACCAGCAGTATAGCCCAACGTTCGGGATTCCGAACGACCCTGAGCTGGTGTTGCACTACGGTCCAGTCGAATCGCTGTTGGTGCAGCACGTAGCCAATGTAGGTTACGAGTCCGGCAAAAACTGAGATTTTCAACCAGAAACCGATTTTTTTAGTCCCTATGGGCGACAAAACTGAGGAGAACACGTTACTTTGTAAAAGCGCACAACTACCCCTTCATGATAATTACCGCCAAAAACGCCACAATCCTGCCAGAAAAAATCATTCTTGGCATCGACCCCGGTACGCAGGTAGCCGGCTATGGCATCATTTCGATCCAAGGGGGCGTCATGCGGATGATACAGTACGGAGTCGTTGAATTGCACAAATATACGACCTATCAACTGAAGCTCCAGAAACTCTACGAAACCATCATCCGGCTCATTGACGAACACAAGCCCGATGAGATGGCCATAGAAGATCCTTTTTTTGGCAAGAACGTGCAGGCGATGCTCAAACTGGGCCGGGCGCAGGGCGTGGTGATGGCGGCTGCCCTCTCGCGAAACATTCCTATTGTCGAGTACGCCCCAAGACGCATCAAACAGTCGGTGACGGGCAATGGCAATGCCACTAAAGATCAGGTCTCGCACATGGTTGGACACCTGCTGAAAGAAGACCTGAACCCAAAATTCTTCGACGCTACCGACGCACTGGCCATTGCTGTGTGCCACCACTTCCACGAGAATGCCTTACCCGTTGCTCCGGGCAAGAAAAACAAAAAAGGTGCCTGGGGTGCCTTTGTGAGCGAAAATGCAGGTCGTATAAGCAGCTAAATGCTTTTACGCCAATACGTTTGAATCGACTATGCAAACGTTTCAACAAACGCTACACCTCCCTGCCTATTCGCGCGGCTTTCACCTGATTACCCGCATCATCGAACGCGAGTTTGCTGATTCACTACGTCAAATCCGGGTAGGATTGTTGCAGGTTTTTATTCAGCATACGTCGGCCAGCCTGACCATTAATGAAAATGCCGACCCAACCGTCCGGGGAGACTTCGAGCGATACTTTAATAAGGCTGTTCCAGAAAACGCCCCATACTTTCAGCACGATTACGAAGGCTCCGACGACATGCCGGCTCACCTAAAAGCAGCCTTGCTGGGTCACTCGGTGATGATTCCCATAACGAATGGACGACTTAATCTCGGAACCTGGCAAGGCATTTATCTGGGAGAGCACCGGAACGACGGCGGCTCCCGTGCTCTGATACTGACGGCCTGGGGCGACTAATTGCTTTCTTTTTAATAATCAGACCCGGTGGTTTGTGGACAAACATAAATCGTTTACTCACAAGCCATCGGGTCTGATTAGTTATTGATTCGTGAATAAGTCTGTAAAGTCTTTTATATGAACTGTGCTTTCTGGTCGATGTATGGCTGAAAA
>DATHAW010000144.1:0-7511 GCA_035296465.1 Spirosoma sp. | reverse complement strand
ATTATACACATCGGCGGACACTTCGAGCCGGGGCTGGCCAAACAGATAAACCGTGTATTTCACGGACAGATCGACCGTTTTGGCCCACGGCAGTCGGTCGTTATTGCGGGTTTCGCCGGGCTGAATATCCGAGGGCAGGCTAAAGCTTTCGCTGTCGCCATTAAGGTCAGTTACCCCCCCGTACAGCCGGGCGTCGGCCACGCGCGTGATGGGCAGCCCGCTCTGGAGCAGTAGCGTTGGTGTGATGACCAGGTTCCGAAGCGGGTAGTAGTAGAAGATGCCCGAGAACACGTGCCGCCGGTCGTTATCATCCGCCACGTACTCGGCTGCGTAGTTGTTGGAATCCTGCGCCCGCATGTTGATGCCGGTGGTGTTGCTTTTAATCTGCGACAGGTTGTAGCCCAGCCGGTAGGCATATTTGTCGCTGCCCTTCAGCTTCTGGAATACGAAATTTGCGGCCCAGTAACGGGCATAGCCATCAGTGCGGGTCTCAAAAATGTTGCGCGAAATGCCACGCAGGGTGTCGCTGCCATTCACTACCGCATAGGCTCCCCGCCTATCCTGCCGGATTGGGATGGGGCGCGTCAGGTCGGCCTGAGCCACGGTCCTTATCTTTACATCGGCCGCATTCGTGAGCGGATACGGAGCAGGGGCGTTCAGGTTGTAGAGGTAAAACAAATCATTCGTCGCTACGTGAACCAGGTCCACCGAAAACAGGGTGTTGGCCGTTGGCTTACGCTGGAAACCCAGCGAGAACTGGTGCGAGTAAGGATTCTGGAAGCCATTCGGATTCATAATCCGGAAGTTATTGCTGAACTGCTGATCGCGCCGGCCCTGTAGCTGATCGGACGTAGGTCCGGCCAGATACGTTACGGGTGTGGTGGAGCGGGCATTCAGGTTGCCGGGGAACGTAATGCGGTCCAGATCGGCGGAGTTGGGCAGGATGCCGAGCCGCTTAAGCTCATTAAGCTGCCTTTTGAAATCCCTCCCACTGTTGCTGAACTGCAGGTTGTCGCTGTAAATCGAATACTTGATTTTGTCGTAGAACATGCCGTATCCACCCCGAATAACGGTCTGATCATTAAACTGGTAGTTGAATGCCACGCGCGGAGCGATGTTATTGAAATCGCCCTTCGTTCCCCCTCCTTTCGTTAGGTTGTCATAGTCATAGCGCAGGCCAAACGTCAGGTTGAGGTCGGGCCGGATGCTCCAGAGGTCTTCGGCATACAGGCTGAACACGTTCTGCCGCGTTCCGAATGTGGTAGGCCGCAGTTCAACATCATAGTTGCGCACCTCCACGTCGCGCGGAATGTCATTAACGTCCAGCGCTGAGCCGATGTTGCGGGCTTTCAGGGCGTCGAGCTGTGCCTGCGTAAGCTGCACATCATAGGTGCCGTAGGGATTGGCCCCACCCAGCAGTGCATAGTTGGAGGTGATGAACTCCGCCCCCGCTTTCAACGTATGGTCGCCCCGGCGTAGGGTAAACTTCTGCTGAATCTGATCAGTATTTTCTATATTATCAAAGATGGCCCCGCTTTGACCAATCGTGGCGATGGGTACCCCGTTCGGGCCGCGCACCGTAACCGATGGGTTGGTGGGGTTCACCGGTTCGCGGTAGTTCCAGCGGAATCGGGAACGCTGGTAGTTGGTTTCGCCCGTGATGTCGGGTCCGCCGTTGCGGCTGCCGATGACATACGCGTTTTTGAGCGCAATCAGGTACGTCCGGTTTTTCTGAGCCGATGCCGCTGATGGAAACAGAATCCCACCCTCCAGACCACCGCCCTGCCGATCAATATCGAAACTGCCGATGTTGGCCCGCAGGGTGGTTTTGAAACGGCCACTCCAGACCTGATCGAGTTTGCCCGATACGTAGGAGAAGTAGTTATGGCCGGTAACAATTTCATTGACGCCCAGTGCTGGTGCAACCAGACGATTGTCCTTGCGGTCGAATGTCTGCTCAACGTTGACGTAGAAAAACGTTTTGTCTTGCTTGAGTGCTCCGCCCAGCCCGAAGCCAAGCTGATGACGCTGGAAACCGTCTTTGACGGCATTGCCCGACAAATCGGCGGTGGCAAAGCGCGATGGGCTGTCAATGACAGAGCCGGGGCGGGTCAGGTAAAAGGCTTCGCCCGTCAACTGGTTGGATCCCGAGCGCGTCGTTATGTTGACGACCCCGTTGCTGGTGTTGCCAAACTCCACCGAGTAGTTGTTGGTATAGACCGTGATGCCCTCAGCAAACCCCACGGGTGTATTAAACTTCATATTGCCTAAAAATCGCTCATTGTTGTCCATGCCGTCGATCAGGTAGTTGGTATAAATACCATTCAGCCCGTTGATGGCTACGTTGGGTGCTTCGGCATAGCCCTGCGTAGCCAGCGTCAGGTTTGGCAGGCGATAGAGCGCACGGG
This sequence comes from Spirosoma sp., assembly GCA_035296465.1. Classification (GTDB taxonomy): domain Bacteria; phylum Bacteroidota; class Bacteroidia; order Cytophagales; family Spirosomataceae; genus Spirosoma. Next base: position 5,103 of record DATHAW010000144.1, on the reverse strand, counting down.
TGATGTCGCGGCCTTCGAGCGGCAGACTCTGCAACTCGCGCTTCGAGACTAATGCCGACACCTCGGCGTTTTGGGTGTTGAGCCGGGCCAGCCGCCGGTCGTTGATCACCACCTCGTCCAGCGTGCTCTCCCGCCGGAGGGGCAACTGGAGCGTCACCGTCGTGAGCGGCCCAGGCTGGAGGCTTATGTCCGATGCTTCGTCCTCAACAAACGTCCTGCTGGGGCGGGTAAATATCCGATACCGGCTTCCCACGGATAGGGTATTGAAGAGGGCTTTTCCCTGGGCATTGGTCAGGGTCGAATCAAGCGCCTTTGTGGAGGTATTTTGCAGGTAGACAAACGTATTGGTTACTGGCCGGCGCAACAGCAGATCTGTCACGCTCACTTCAAGCCGGGTCGGCTCATTAATTGTCTGCGCATACGCCGACGTCAGAACTAACTGACCGACAACGAGCACCAATCGCGTAAACGATTTTCTCATGAGTTATTGAAAATTGACACTTAAAAAGAAATGCCCAGACGCATTTGATACCCTCATAGAGTAGGGTGCGTCGGCAGGCAGGAAAATAGGGGCAGTTAAGCTAGGCCGCGAAGGCCGTTGCCTGGAACGTGGGCGGTGCCCGAAGGAGTCTGATTCCGGCAAGAATGCCCATGAGCCGAATAAGCCGGGGGGGGGGCAACGGCACCTGCGCCGGGGTCCCAAGTTGCTGGAGCAAGGCAACAAACAAGGCCGTGGCAGGCAAGGCAGACCGGTACTGCTGTAAATCAGCGCGGTTATTAATGTCGCCCAATCGGGGCAGTAGCGCTACAGACCTGCCTGCACAGATCCGGCGAATCACCCGGACCAGCCGGTTTGTTCGCCAGGGTAATGACGCCAGCGACACCCGGTCGAAAACCTCCCGCGACAAACCGAACAGGTAGAGGCCCCCGCGTTGATCGGGACCGAGTACGACAGACGCTGACGAAAGCTGTTGAGCTGCCTGAATCAGGCTGCTGGCCGAGAGGGCGGGGCAATCGTTGCCAATGACCAGCACCTGCTCGAAGCCGAGCGTAAATGCAGCGTGCAGGGCCGCCGTTAGCTGCTCACCGAAGGTCCCGGTATGGGAGATCAGTTCCGACGAATGCAGAACCGGCAGATTCGTATCCCTGGTCGTTTGTCTGACCCGTTCATTCAGGCGTTCTATGGCCTGCCGGTTAAAAAAGGGCTGACCTGATAAACGCTTGTGAGCGGCATCAGTCGAAACGGACTGGACAAAAATGAGTATGGCAGTTGCGCTGGACAAAAGTATCTTTTCGCTGAGTTGGCCATAAACATACGCAAAGTAGCTTCGGCCCGATTGCACAACACCCTGAAAACTATCAATTCACGGTTTGGCGGGGGCGGGCTTTTCATCCGCAAAACTGTTTTGCCTGACCTGTTCATGTTTGTGGCCGGTCAGGGCCGGGAGCTGGATAATTTCGCCGGTTTGCCATGAATCCGCACCCGGTTGCGGGGCTGGGGCTGGAATATCGGCCCGATTTTGCCGTTTTTCGGCCGTAGAGATGCCAAAACGTTTATCCCGGTCGGCCAGCATGCCCGGATTCAACTGCCCGTCTTTGGTAAATCCCATCATCAACGCGGGACTTCCCATTGGCAGGTTTATATCCTGATCCGTATGCCAGGTATGCCAAGTCTTGCCGTACGTTGACACAATAGTTTCCATCAGTTCGTGCTCAGCCGCAATGGGCAGGCCTGGTGCAATCAGGGAGCCGCCTTTGACCTCGTGGCGGTGCGTATGCCATAGTTTCTTCTCGTCGGACGGCAGGGTTTTGAACAGTTTTTCAGAGACAATATATTCCACCCCCATAATCTTGGCGTCTTTGCCATTGCCATCGTAAATCACGCACTGGGTCAGGTCTTCGTTTAGTTTGGCGCAGTAATGATGCGCTTCCATCTGACCGCTGATTTGCCCATTGTAGAAGTGGAAACCGTTCAGATAAATCTCCAGACCGCCGACGGGCGTTTTATTTTGTAATGCGGTTGAGCCAGCTTCCAGTACTTTAGTCTTTGTCGTTTTTTCGCTCCCCGGCGATTCCACATTAGACGACGTATTTTGTTCTCCACACCCAAGCAGGATTCCCACCAGTACTGCCCAACTGACCATTGGTTTCATTTTGTATGATTGTTTGTTGAGTATATGTCAGGAACGGCTGTTTATAGGCATTGTTCAGGGCCGTTAGGGAGAGGCTAAAAAATAGGGGACCGCCCCATTGTGGAGCGGTCCCCTGTACGATCGGGTAAACTGCAAGTCCTGTTTACCTATTACGCCGTCAGCGACCAGCCTTCGCGGTATTGGCGCTTCACAAACTGGTTAGCTTCGTCTAAGTTGGTAATCTTCATGTTTTTACCATCCCACATTAGTTTCTTACGCCCTGGGTAGGTAAACCCTTTGCCGTCCGCTTTAGCAGTCCGAAGCGTGTAGCTGCGGATGGCCAGGTTACCCATCAGAACGGACTCGGTGAGTGGTCCGGCAAAGTCAAAAGAGGACGTAAGCGCCTTGTGTTCTTTGCTGTTGAAACCGGCCTTGCAGGCTTCCGTCCAGAATACCTGGTGGCCATTTTCCGGTAGTGGTTTCACGGCTCCATCATTACCCGGTTTGGGTGCGGCTTCAAATTTCTGGCCGCTTTTGGTATAAAGTCTCGGGTTATCACCGTACATGCCACAGACTAACAATCCCTTGTCGCCCTGCATCAGGACGCCATTTTCGCCATTTTCAGGCATGGGTTCTCCTTCGGGCAGCATATCGGGGCGGAACGGGCGAAGGCCACCATCCTCCCAGATCATTTTTACGGTCGAATTGTTTTTGGCCGATGCCGGAAATTTCATTTCCACTTGCGACGATGGCGGGCACCCTTCCGGAATGTACTCGGGTGTCCAGTCTTTGAGGAAAACCTGGCCGATGCTGGTTTCTACTTCCGTGGGATAGCCTAATCCCAACACCCGGAACGGTACGTCCATGATATGGCAACCGATGTCTCCCAGGGCACCGGCACCGAAGTTCCACCAGCCGCGCCATTTGAAGGGGTGATAGGCGGGGGTATAGCCTACTTTCTGCGCTGGTCCGAGCCATAGGTCCCAGTCCAGCTCGGCGGGTGTTTCGGCGGCTGGCTGTGGCACCGGAATACCCTGTGGCCAAACGGGCCGGTTAGTCCAGAGGTTAACGGTGTGTACGGTTCCCAGCAACCCCTGATTGAACCAGTCGACCATTTGTTTTTGCTGCGGATTCGATGATCCCTGGTTGCCCATCTGTGTTACCACTTTGTACTTACGGGCGGCTTCGGTCAGCATCCGGGCCTCGTAGATGTTGTGCGTCAGCGGCTTCTGTACATAAACGTGCTTTCCGCGCTGCATGGCAGCCATAGCTACAACCGCATGGGTATGGTCGGCCGTTGAAACCGTTACCGCATCAATGCTTTTGCCTTCTTTGTCCAGCATCTCCCGGAAATCCTTGTAGCGTTTCGCAGTGGGGTGCTTAGCGAAATTCTCCTTGACACGAGCTAATCCCCAGTCGACGTCGCAGAGGGCTACGATGTTATTGGCGCCGTTGTTGAAGGAGTTGTTCGTATCGCCAAACCCTTTACCACCGACGCCTACTCCGGCAATATTGAGTTTATCGCTTGGGGCAATGAACCCTTTGCCACCCAATACGTGGCGCGGCACAATTAAAAAGCTGGTTGCTGCCAATGCACCGGTCTGAATAAACTGACGACGTGTGGTACTGGATCCCGTCTGATCAGGCTTCGGTGATGAGTTGTCTGATTTGTTCATGAGAAGTAATAATCAGGTGTTTACTGGTATAAGAGTACACCACGAGAAATTTACCTAGTCTGTCCAACGTTTTTCAGACTTATACAATCATTGCCTTTACCGTGTGTAAAAGCCTTTGGAATGAATAAATCTATTACGTTCATCATAGTAGGTGGTCGTATACCTCCTCGGCCTTAGGTGTATCAGCCTTAAATTGGGTCGTCAAAAAACTGCTATGAATTAACAGAGCAACAAACCCATCGACACACTCGAACCTATTTGAGAATAGGTTCAAGTGCGGCCCGGTTCTCAGCCAGCCAGGCGTGAATGTCGGTGACGATTTCGCGGATGCCGTGTTCGGGTTTCCAGCCGGTGCGGGCCGTTACGTTGGTGTTGTCGGTGATGTAGAGCCGGATGTCGGCGGCCCGGTTTTCAGCGACCGATTTAATGGGAATTGTTTTGCCCGTTACGTCCTGGCAGATGGCCGTCAGTTCCTGCAGCGACGCGCTGCTTTCGTTGCCACCGCCTGCGTTCAGAATTTCGCCATTCACGGCGTCGAGGTTATGCAACTCCCAGTCGATTAGCCGGTACAGGTCGGCTATGTGCAGCATGTCGCGGGTTTGTTTGCCGGTACCACCGTACCCGATATAAGCCAGTTGCTGCTCAAAAAAGTGCTTGGCAATCCAGAGTACCATCACGCCCTGATCGACCTTGCCCATTTGCCACGGGCCGGTAATGACGCCACAGCGGTTAATAACCGTTTTCAGGCCATAAAACTCGTTGTATTCCTGAATCAGGAGTTCTGAGGCCAGTTTGGTGGTGCCATAAAGCGACCGCGCTCCAGTCAGGGGAAAATCCTCGGCAATCCCTCGAGACGATACACCCGGTACAGGCTGGTCGTCAGTCAGGACGAAGCGCGTGTCGGCCTCCGCAAAATTCAGCGTTTCAATGGTTTTTATGGGGTAGACGCGGCTCGTGGACAGGAAAATAAAATTAGCCTTATGCTTCAGTGTGTAGTTGAGGCAGTTGACCGTGCCGAACAGGTTGGTATTAATCAGGTAATCGGGTGTGCCGTCCAGACCCGCCAGCACACTGGGTTCGGCGGAGGCTTCAATCACCGTGTCGACGGCGGGCAGGGCATGAAAATCTTCTTTGCTGCGGATGTCGCCGTGCAGGAATTCGATACCCGCTGCTTTCAGCCGTGACAGGCTCAATTCAGAACCACGCCGTTTGAGGTTGTCGAGCGCAAAAATCTGGTAAGATGGGTAATTTTTCTTGAGTGAGATGGCCAGTGATGAACCAACAAATCCGGCTCC
>DATHAW010000143.1:0-11969 GCA_035296465.1 Spirosoma sp. | reverse complement strand
CAGCCCGGATGCCTGATTATTTTGACCAGGCAAACCAACCCAGAAACCCCACGCTGGTACGGGAAGCGAATGTCGCCTATCGGTGGAACACCGGCCGTGAGGCCCTGCAAAACCTGATGGGTGCAAAGGTCATTGGCCTGTCTATGCCCGAATTGGAGCTTTATAGTGTTGAACTAGAACTAGCGTAGTGAGGTGTACCCGATGTGGCAGTCGATCTTGTTTGACTATGGCGTGTAGTGATTGCCTTCGCAGTCCTATACCGGGTTGAATTGCCAAAATACATCAGTAACAAAATGTACCCGGTGCTGCGTATGAATGCGATTCCACAGAAGACACTTGTTAATTAAGGTAGGTAAACAAAAAAGGCCGCATCCTTGCGGAATGCGGCCGGCGCTCGTCGATGAATTGGTAATGACTAAAAGCACAGTGGTCACTAGATAACCCCTGCGCTGTGAATTAAGCTACTTCTTCCTGGGTCAGTACGTCGCCCACGGGTGTCAGTTCCAGACCAAAAGCTTCGGCAACGCCTTTATAAACCACCTTGCCCTCCACTACGTTGAGCCCCAGTTTCAGGTCCGTGTTGTCGCGGCAGGCCTGCTGCCATCCTTTATTGGCAAGCTGCAAGGCGTAGGGTAACGTAGCGTTGGTGAGCGCTACGGTGCTGGTGTATGGCACCGCGCCGGGCATATTGGCTACACAATAGTGCACAACACCGTCGATAATGAACGTTGGGTCCTCGTGGGTGGTGGGGCGGCAGGTTTCGATGCATCCGCCCTGATCAACCGCAACGTCGACGAGCACGGTGCCGGGACGCATCAGTTTAAGCATGTCGCGGGTGATGAGGTGAGGTGCCTTTGCACCAGGAATCAGCACCGCCCCTACAATCAAATCACAGACCTTGATCATCTCGCGAATGTTGTACTCGTTCGACATCATGGTTTGCACGTTTGGCGGCATGATGTCCGACAGGTAGCGCAGACGCGACAGGTTCACATCCATAATCGTGACATGAGCTCCTAAGCCAGCGGCCATTTTAGCGGCCTGCGTACCCACAATGCCACCACCCAGAATTAGGACGTTAGCAGGTTTCACGCCCGGTACACCCCCAAGCAGGATGCCCCGTCCTTTCATGGGTTTTTCCAGGTACTTAGCCCCTTCCTGAACGGCCATTCGGCCGGCTACTTCCGACATTGGCACCAGTAGGGGCAGACTACGGTCAGCCCGCTCCACGGTTTCGTAGGCCAGGCAAACGGCTCCTTTTGCCAGCATTGCCCTGGTCAACTCTTCCGATGAGGCAAAGTGAAAATAAGTGAATAGCAGTTGATTTTCTTTGATGAGAGGGTATTCGGCCGCAATTGGCTCCTTCACCTTCATAATCATCTCGGCAATGCTGTAGACGTCTTCGATGGTCGGCAGCATGATGGCCCCGGCCGCTATGTATTCTTCGTCCTCGAAACCGCTTTCCAGCCCGGCGTTGACCTGCACATGCACCGTATGGCCGTACTTGCGTAGTTCAGTGACACCAGCGGGTGTCAGGGCTACGCGGTTTTCGTTGTTTTTAATCTCTTTGGGAACACCAATAACCATACTGATTGGGGAGTCGGGGTTGTTTTTTTATTGGTACAAAGATAAAATGAGGGTAAACATTTTCTAATAGAATCCAATTATTTAGGAAATAAGTGGCAAAAGCTCTTATTTAGCAGGAAAAAATCCTTATAATAGACCAGTTTATCCAGTAGTCCCGCCGAAAACGTGACCGATACACTCGATAAAATCGACCGTAGCATCCTGCGTTTATTGCAGGGCAACGCCCGCCTGACAATTCAGGAAATCGGGCGGCAGATCAACCTGTCTAAGACACCGGTTCACGAACGAATCAAACAACTCGAACGTGCCGGTGTCATTGACCGCTACGTAACGATTGTCGACAAAAAGAAAGTGGGCAACGGCGTAATGGTGTACTGCCAGGTAACACTAGACAAACAAACCCGCGACACCTTCGCCGACTACGAGGCCGCCGTGCGCGACCTGCCCGAAGTGCTGGAGTGTAACCGCGTGTCGGGTACGTTCGACTACCTGCTTAAAATTGTCAGTCGCGATATGGAAACCTACAATCGCTTTTACCAGGACTGTCTGTCGGTCATTGCCGGTACGTTGCACATCAGCAGTTTTTTTGTAATGGCTGAAATCAAGAACTCGACGATTGTACCGGTGGAGTAAGGTTTTGGGCGCGATGGGTGCCTGTTTCTGGAAGCGCAGTATTCACTGCCGCCCATCGGAAAATCTAATCTGCCTTACGTAAACGTAGTAGATAATGATAATTCATCCTTATAAAATCGTTTGAATCCCTCAAACAGTTACTGTAACCGAATGAAAAGAAGACAATTTGTTTCCGCGTCGTTGCTGGCGGGGGCTACACTCGCCACCGCCGATGCCCAGTCTGCCCAACCGGGGCCCAAACAAAAAGAGTTGTACGAACTCCGTACGTATGAACTGCGCTTCGGCTCACCCCAGTCCAACCTGGAAAATTACCTGAAAGATGCGCTGATTCCCGCCCTGAACCGGCAGGGCGTCAGAACGGTGGGTGTATTTCGGGAAATGGGCAAGTCTGACCCGGCCAAGCTCTATGTCTTGATTCCGCATACGTCCATGGAGAGCTACGTCACCGCAGCCAGCCGCCTGACCGGCGATTCGGCCTACGCTACGGCCAGCCAGGCCTATAATCAACTTACGCCCGACAGGGCACCGTATGCCCGCTACTCAACGTCGCTGCTCAGTGCCTTTGACGCGCTGCCGCAGCTTATCGTACCCGCCAAAGAGGGCCGGATTTTTGAGATACGCACCTACGAAGGGTACTCGGAAGACGCGGTGCGCCGGAAGATAAAGATGTTTAACGTGGACGAATTGCCCGTTTTTTACAAAGTGAAACTCAATCCCGTGTTTTTTGGCCATGTTATCGCGGGTGAACACATGCCGTGCCTGACCTACATGCTGACATTTAAGAACATGGAAGAACGGGACGCCAACTGGAAAGCGTTCAGCGCCGATCCCGACTGGAAGCGTGTGTCGGGTGCTCCCGAGTATGCGAACACGGTGTCAAATATCATTCGGGTTTTTCTGGAACCAGCCGCCTATTCGCAGATCTAACCCGGACAATGCCACCTTTTACCCAACTGCGTTTCCCGTACCTGTTTTCCATTTCCCTGCTTATGCTAACGGCGACGCTGGCAACCGGCCAGCTGCCAGCTGAGTCAATCCGGCTCAATCAGCTTGGTTTTTACCCCGATGCCCCCAAAGTGGCCGTCATTGTTGGTGAAGCCAGCGGTTCAGTCCAGTCTGGAGCATTTCAGGTGATGTCGCCGGATGCCAAACGAGTCTTGTTCCGGGGTACACTGAGCCAGCCGCGCAAAAATGCCGTCTCCGGGAAAACGAGCCGTATCGCCGACTTTTCGGCCTTTCGGCAAATTGGGACGTTTGTAGTGGTGGTGCCGGGGGTGGGGCAATCGTACCCGTTTGAGATTCGTCCGGCTATTTATCGCGACCTGGCAGCCGGAGCGGTAAAAGGCTTTTATTATCAGCGCATTTCCACGGCCTTGCCGGAACAGTATGCCGGGGCCTGGAGCCGCCCGGCTGGTCATGCCGATACACAGGTGCTGGTGCATCCCTCGGCGGCTTCGGCCGACCGCCCGGCCGGTACGGTCCTGTCATCGCCCGGTGGCTGGTACGATGCAGGTGACTATAACAAGTATATCGTTAACTCGGGCATCACGGTGGGTACGCTGCTGTCGCTGTATGAAGACTATCCTGAATTTTGTACGAAGCTGCGAGTTAATATTCCGGAAGGGGGTAACAGGTTGCCCGATGTGTTGGACGAGACGTTGTGGAACCTGCGCTGGATGCTGACTATGCAGGACCCTGCCGACGGTGGGGTCTACCACAAACTGACCAACGCCCGATTTGATGCAATGGTTATGCCCGACAAAGCCGTAGCAGACCGCTACGTAGTTCAAAAGAGCATTACGGCTACCCTCGACTTTGCGGCTGTGATGGCGCAGGCAAGCCGGGTGTTTGGTCGATATAACCGGGCGGTGCCGGGCCTGGCCGACTCGTGCCGGTCGGCGGCTATCCGGGCCTGGCAGTGGGCGAAGCAGAACCCCAATGCCCACTACGACCAGGGTGCCTTGAACACCCGGTTTGACCCGGACGTAGTGACGGGCGGCTACGAAGACCGCGATGCCAGCGACGAGTGGGTCTGGGCCGCGTCTGAACTATACGTCACCACGAAAGACGATACGTATTATACCACCGTCAAACTGTTTCCCGACGATAAAACTCCGCTGCCATCCTGGAATCAGGTACGTCTGCTGGGATACTATACGCTGGCTCGCTTTGGGAAAGACCTCAGCTCGCTTGGTAGGAAAGACCTGCCTGAAGTAAAAAAACGCCTGACCGGTTTTGCCGACGAACTCCTCAAGAACGTAGAGCAACAGGCATACCAAACCGTTTTTGGTAAATCGGCGGGGGATTACATCTGGGGCAGCAGCGCCGTTGCCGCCAATCAGGGCATCGTGCTCATTCAGGCCTACCGCCTGACTAACAATAAGCGCTACCTCGACTACGCTCTGGCAAACCTGGACTACCTGCTGGGCCGCAATGCTACGGGCTACTCCTTTGTGACGGGCTTTGGCCATAAAACACCCCGACACCCGCACCACCGCCCATCGGAAGCCGATGGTGTAGCCGACCCGGTGCCCGGCCTACTATCGGGTGGCCCCAACGGTCGGGCACCGCAGCAGGACAAATGCCCGGGCTACACCGCTACCTCTGCCGATGAAACGTACATCGACAGCGTATGCTCCTATGCATCGAACGAAATCGCTATCAATTGGAATGCTCCACTGGTGTATCTGGTCGGTGCGCTGGAGGCCGAGCAGGAAAAGGCGGGCTACAGCCGGAAGGTAAAGCGTTAGCAGCAGTGAAGTTTCTGGCCCGACGGTTGTCACGCGTTGCAAGGTATCGGCTAATGTGAGGTTGACACCTATGAATTGATGCCCACATACGGCAATCGGCTCCGCAACGGCCAGTTACGTTATCCATCTGTAGGCTGAAAGAACTGCCATACGTAAGGAAATTCCTATTACCGATCTACGCCGTCGTCCACTTCCGTAATAGTGTAGGCGACGGCATTGGCCTGTGGCTCAGCCACTAAATGAACGTATTGCGTATACTGCCGTGTAAAGGCCGCACCGTAGTAGAAAATCAGGGCACAATAAAACACAAACAGGAGGATCAGAATCAGTGAGGCCGAGTCTCCGTACAGCGAACTAATCTGCTGGTGTGTCAGCAACTGGCTGAGCAATTCGGCACCCAGAGAAAACAGGACACTGGTTACAAAAGCCCCCATCCAGACTGCCCGCCACCGAACGCGAACATCGGGCAGATAGCGCAACAACAGGGCGAACCAAACTGTCAGCAACGCCACAGATGCTGTTAAATGACCAAGACTGAAAAACCAGCCAGAGCCGGAAACGGCTGGTAGCGTTGCTGCCGACAGGGAGTGCATCAGGTCATCGATAGTTAAGGATACGGTAAACAACAGTCCTGACGCCATAATAATCAGGAGAGAGATGCCCCGGTCTCTAAGCACATACAAAAAAGTTCGTTCGGATTTTACGTTCCAAAGTTGGTTGAGTGAGTTCTTGATTACGGCAAAGAGAGTTGTGGAAGCCATCAGCAGGAGAAACACGCTCAGCCCCGTGGAGAGTGAATAGGAGGCTTCAGGCTGGAGATGGCGCGAGATATCCTGAAGCTGACGAGCGCTCTGCGCACCAAATAACTCGGCTAACTGACCAAATAGCCGCCCGCTAACCAACCGCCGGTGCTCATTGAAAAAGGTGCCGAGTACCTGGCTGAGGATGATTATAATAGGAGGCAGGGCAAACAGGGTGAAAAAAGCCGTGGCCCCGGCCATACGCACCGGGTCATTACTTCTCAGATTCGTGAATGCCTGTTTAAGCAGTTTCAGGAACGAACCAACGTTAATCTGCATAAACCATAGACTTTACCCCTGTTGAATAACCGTTCAAGCACACATTCTTCTTACCGTATAGAGCAGAAGATAGAAAACGGCCATCAGGTCCGGCACCCGCTTTGATAAACGGGTATCTAAGGGTAAAGTTACGACTACACAGGAAAAGAGTTCTGGATTAAAGTTAAGCCATCATATACCTGATAACAAACCAAAAGCCGGCCTACATAGGACGGCTTTTGGTTTGTTAAATAATTTAAAAGTCGGCCTGCCCACTGATTAATTTTACGGGCTAACGCGCAGCGTTACGGCCTTGCTGATGCCTGATCCAGGAACATATACCGATCCCGGTGCTGCTCCGTTTCAACGCGGGTATCGACGTCGATGCGCATGAACTGGACGGGACCCGTGGTGCTGACGGTAGGCCAGTTTGGCAAACCGGGGCCGTTGGGGTTAGCCTTTTTTATGAAGTTGGCGAAGTAGTTCTGCATCACTTCCGACACCTTATAATCGTCCTTTGTCCAGGCATATACTTTGTTGCTGGCGAGATTGCCCATCGCGTACTCAATCTCGGCAGAGTGAACGGCGCCCTTGGGAACTGGCTGCGGTTTAGCCGCACCGTCCTTCACGACACCACCGGCTAAGCCCGCCGACGCATTGCCCATTTCGGGGGTCATGGCGGGGCGGGGGCGGGCATACAGATAGCGGTAAACCGGCTTATTCCCTCCGGTCTTGCTGTGCAGATCGCTCCATTTCCAGGTGCTGTAGCCAATGAAGCGGTCGCTGGCCAGGTCCGTAGCCACCTGCTCAACGGCTTCGTCCGTTGTGGCTGGGTATGCTTTCAGAACCTGATCGGCGCGATCGCCATAGAGTCTCTGAACGGCTTTTGTGTAGTTTTCGACCGTTGGTTTCTCCTGGCCCAGAATACCTCGTGAGCCACTTTCTTCGGTGTTCCAGCCAACCAGCAAAGGCACCTGAGCCTGTTCTCCGGCTGCGAAAATGGCCATCGGCGATTTTAGAAAGAAATACCCGTCGATGGTCGACGAAAAGCGCGGGGTCTTCGGATTCGCCGTGGCTTCGAGGAGTTTATCGGCGGGGATGGCCCGCAGTTCGGCCAGCGTTTTGGCGCCTACCTGCTCGGCGAACTTCACGCCGTTTTGTTCGGCTTCTGCCAGCGACGTCGGTGGCAGCGTTCCCAGCAGCGAACCACTTTCGCCAATAGCCCCGGCTATTAAATTTTTCGACAGGGGAGAGGCCATCTGAGCACTGACGGATATTGACCCAGCCGACTCACCCGCTATAGTTACCTTAGTAGGGTCGCCACCAAAAGCCGCAATGTTCTGCTGCACCCAGCGTAGGGCCGCGCTCTGGTCCAGGTAGCCGTAGTTGCTCGACGCTTTGTGGGGCGATTCAGCGGTGAGCTCGGGGTGGGCCATAAAGCCGAATGCCCCAAGCCGGTAGTTGACCGTGAGGGTTACAATGCCTTTGCGCGACATGCTCTCCCCATCGTAGCGGGCCTCGGAGCCGTCGCCCGCTATGAAGCCACCCCCGTAGAAATAAACCAGCACGGGCAGGCGATCGCCGGCCGATTTAGCGGGTGTCCAGACGTTGAGGTAGAGACAGTCTTCGCTCATACCGTCGGAGCGGAAACCCATGTCGCCAAAAACGGCCCGCTGCATAGCGCGGGGACCAAATTTTTTTGCGGGGCGCACATTGGTCCAGTTTTTAGCGGGTTGGGGTTCTTTCCAGCGCAGGTCGCCAATGGGTGGCTGGGCGAATGGAATGCCCTTGAACGAGCGAACGCCACCCGCTTCGGCCGTGCCCTCGAGTATGCCGTTGGCGGTTTTGACCTGTAACGCCGATGGTTGCTGGGCCACAGCCGCAAACGCCAGCGGAATGGTTAATAGGGACAAACTAAGCAGTGTTCTCATAAAAATCAGGTTGAAAAAACAAAAAGGACAAAGCGGTATGGGTTTACTTGCATCGACCCAGGGTAACGGGCCACAACAAACCATTGGTTAAGCGGTTATACTCTCCATGAATGAACCGGTCAGTAAACCTTTTAACCCGTTGATTGTCCAATAACCGGTTTTGTCCGTTACACCAACTAAACTAATTCGTAACGCTATGAAAATGATTCATGCATCTGTCAGTCTAATTATATTAATGGCGCTCGTGTTTGCCACTTCCGTGCAGGCACAGGAAAAGAAACGGCGCTGGTCTCCACAAGCTAAAGGTTCTGCCATTGGTGTCGGCGTAGGTGGTGCCGCTGGTGCCATCATTAATAAACGCAACCGCGTAGTTGGCGGCCTCATCGGTGGGGCAGCGGGTGGCGCGGCCGGCTATGGCATTGGGAAGGGTGTTGATAACCGGCGCAAGACCAATGCCCGGATTGCCGCTGCTGAGCGCGAAGCCGCCGAAAATCGTCGGCAAGCGGCCGAAAACCGCCAGGAAGCAGCTGAAGCCCGGCGCGAAGCTCAATTAGCCCGTCAGGAGGCAGCCGCTGCCGCCAACAAGCCCGCTACGGTGATCAATCGTCCGGTGGTTGCTTCGCGTCGGAAAGCCACTAATGCTGCAGTCGGAGCTACTGCCGGTGCTGGTATTGGGGCTGCTCTTGCTGCCAGTTCCTTTAGTGCTCAGACGGTGTCGGGTCCAAGCACCAGTAATGCGCTTTTCATGCCTAACCCTTCTTATGGCGACCAGTCTTCGGCTTATCCGACATCGGACGTGCGCCGGAAAAGCTGGTAATGTCTGAAGTGCATGTATTCTCCACCAACCCCACACACTATGAAAGCTCTCATTTTTGTTTTAATCGTTACGTTGTCCACTACCGCCTGCTCACCGGGCGATGCGGTCAACGTACAGGATCTGAATCAACAGTTTATCGGTGCCTGGAACAATAAGGATACCGAGAAAATCATCTCGTTTCTGGCCGAAGACGTTCACTTTTTGCAGGGCAACACGCACTTCAAAGGCAAGTCGGAAGTAGCCCAGAAGTGGGTACGCGAAACGCTGCCGACGCTGACCGACCTGAAAACGAACGTAGTGAGTTCATCGGCCGACACGAAAACGGCCTACGAAGCGGGTACCTACTCCGTCGATGTCCTGCCCGACAGCCCCAACCAGCCGCATGGCATTGGCGAAGGCAATTTCATTCTACTCTGGAAAAAAGGCACCGACGATACGTGGAAACTCACCTACGCCCAGTTGGAAGGTCTGCCGGTGCAAGTGAAACAGTAAGCGAAGTTTACAAGAACCGGGTTATCTGACCCCTATAGCCCCGGCATGATGTCGGGGCTTTTTGTTTTCAGAATTCAGTTCCTAACTCCGTCGGGCATAAATAGCTTCGACCAATTTCTTCGGCTTACGCTACGTCCTTCATTGGTCTAAACGCTGGTGTGTTTCCCCTCCTCCAACCCCAATCAGGTCTGGGACACGGTTGAAGGAAGGGCTCTGCTTTCGATTTCTGAAGGGACAACAACTAAAACGCTCGAAGGCCATATGTCTCTGGGAAGTTAGCCCCAGGCAGAAGCAGCCGATGAGACAACGCCATCAATTATAACCTGCCTGTAAGTAAACCTTATCCTCATTCGACGCATATTGATATCGGCTAAATGACAAACAGTGCAATTTTATCAATTGATTTAACTTATACAGAAGAAGACTTATAGGCCGCTATAGAAGAAGTTAACAAATAACATATGGGTGAAAATAATACGTAGCTCACAAGAAAAGATAACTTTTCAACTTAACTGACTTTACACAAGTTACTTATATAGTATATTTGTTATAAAAGAAATACTATAACTTATAACTACTATGATAACACGGGAAGATGAAAACAAAACAAAAGTAGAATTATGGTGTGTTACAAAAATACCGGATAACTTATATCGAGAAAAATTTAATTTCCAAAATCTTACTTTAGACGTTTCCCGTCTTGATATTCCTATTTTTGATGAATTACATCTTGAACTTGACAAAAATTATTCTACACGAATAAAAGGTAAGTTAGTATTAGATATTATTAAACATAGTGAAGAATATAATATATTACACAAGAAAAATAAAAATGGATCTATTGACGAGTTTTTTGAAATACAAAAATTTATTGATTCACTTAATTGTATTCCAATATTTGAAAATATTTGCATTGAAATAGCTAAATATTTACGAATAAAAAAACGATTAAATCCAGATTATTTTAGCGGAGTATTCGAATTTCAACCTGAAATTAACTGTACTTGGGAGATAGATGGTGAAATTGGGTGCGTTTATGGCATTAACCATATACTTTATTAGGTAGTTGAGGTATGTGATATTGTGCAAGAATATGCTGTAATAGATTCTTCCACCTTCTTGGATTTGTATAAGAGAAAAGAGGCAAAAAATCTTGAGCCAGTTTATCATGAGTTATTAATTGAGGCAGAGAAGGCTATATTTAATAACTCGATAAGGAGCGGATTATTAATACTTTACTCAGCAATTGAAGTTGCTACTAGAAGGTTTGTTCGAGAAGTAAATGAAGAAAGTGATTATATAAACGATAGACTAGATTGGGTAAAATTGGTAGAATTATATAAAGACTATATAAATAAAGAGATAAAAATTATTCTCTCACCAGAAGAGATTGCAAAATTACAAGAGATGACACGCTTTAGAAATGCAATAGCACATTATGGAAATACATCAATTAAAATTGATAAGAAAGATATCACCTTTACAAAAACTATGATGAATGAATACTTAACTTTTGCTAAAACTATTATTAGTAGGATAGATAAGGAATTGAAATATATAATGTAGTTAAAACGATTAATATTTACCTATACTAACGAGGAAGGTTTTCAGGCGGCATTGGCTAAAATCAATAAATCAGTAAGGGTGTAGCTAACCTGTAATTGGATATAAACGCTAACATAGGTAGACAGCGCATTTTCTACCCGGACGGTACAATCAGAACTTGCTATTAGGATGAAGGCATTCCTTCCAGTAGGTCATGATCAACTTTATTTGTTCTTTGAGTCCAGAGTAGGTGTCTGGTTTTCTAAAAAAACCTTGTACCGTTACATCATATGCAGTTTGTACCGTTTCTGGACTAGTGGCCGTCGACACAAAGATGAATGGAATGGACTTCTTTCGTAAATACTCGTTATCGTTAAGGCGTTTTCGTAGCTCAATCCCGTTCGTTTTTGGCAAATTGATGTCACAGAAAATCACAAAGGGCTTTAACGGAGTGTCTATGAGAAATTGTATTGCAGATTCACCATCCGAGAAGAAATATAGCTCATTAGTGAGCTGTAGCTCTTTAATGGCTACGCTCATCAAATGCTGGTCGTCTTGATCATCTTCAATGCATACTATGGGGCCGGTGATTGACAAAAGGAAGGGGGCTATTGTGAGTTTAATGTAAAACCCACATTTCTACTACACATTGTCATGTGTTTTTGTTTCGTATGTTATAATGATACTATTATGTTATAAGGTTATTTCTGTCTTGTCCAACATCATCTCTACAAACTGGTTCGCTAGTCTATAATACTAGAGCAATGATTTGAATGCCTACCTAAACACTATATTGTTAAACCGTCCCCTTATTCGTCCCCTAGTAAAAAAACAACCTAACAACTATTTGATAGTCACTAGGTTGTTTAAATTTATTGTGCACTCGTAGGGATTCGAACCCCAAACCTCCTGATCCGTAGTCATAATCATACCCCTATTTAATACTATTTGTCTCTTTGTATGTATTAGCTAAGATTGCTGTTATACAGCTATTTACATTAAATACTTTTATTGCTATTTATTGCTTTTATGCCTTAATTCTATAATTTTGTATTGCAAGTTGTATTGCAACCTACAACCAACTTGCAATACAGTATGAGTAAGGCAACTATTAACCTATTTTTCGACAAACGAGCCAGCAAAGAAGGTGAGGGCG
>DATHAW010000142.1:0-4118 GCA_035296465.1 Spirosoma sp. | reverse complement strand
CTGGCTCACTTTTCAGCAGGAGTACCGCGACTACATCGATTTGGCCAAAATGGCTCAACTAATTCCTGGTATCGGGGCTGCGGTTGGGATTGTCGTCAACTACCGGCTCTTGAATCAGCTCGGCCGCACCGCCATGAACGCCTACCGGATGCGATGGCTGGCCCAGGAGCAGGCACTGCTGTCCAACTAGAGCCGACGGTTGTACTTACGTAGTCATCGTGGATTATCAGATTGGTTATGCATTTTTTTGTAGGAATCATACCCTAAAAAAGCAGGTGCCGGATGGTCAATACCCAGAAACCGGTTGGTAATCTCCTGATTAAAACTCAGCCCATTGGCGCTATTGGTAAAATAAACCACCGCATCGCCCCGCTTCCGGTCAGCGGTTATGTAGCATTTATAGCTTCCATTATCGCCCCAGTGCCAAAAATAATCGCCCTCTGTTGTATGCTCCAGGCCAAATCCCAGTCCCCAGGTCAGATTTGGCGATAAGGTATCTTCACCAAACAATTTTTTTGGTAACTGACTTTGGCGGGTCAGCATCTGATCAACCAGATCTTTTTTCAGGCCATTGGCGGTCAGGATAGCCAGCAAAAACCGGGCGTAGTCGTCAGCGGTCGTCTGCAGGGAGTACGCTACGTTCGGTTGCCGGGGTTTTCCCTTTGATTCGGGCTGACCGGACTCGTCGTGGGGCCAGGCAAAATTATCGTCGAAGGCGGGGCTCCAGACGTAACTGCTGCGGGTCATCTGCAACGGCTTAAAAACGCGCTCCGTCATAAGGTCGTTGAGGGGCCTGCCCGTTATCGATTCAACCACTTTTTGCAGGTATACGAAGCCCTCTCCGGAATAGCTGAACCGTTCGCCGGGTGTAAACAGCATAGTCAACCGTTTCGATTGTCTGTTACGGCGCCAGTTCGGAAAACCCGTTTGATGACTAAGCACCAGACGGGCGGTAATTTTTTTGTAGCGTTCGTCAGCAGCCACATCCGGGTAGGGGAGGTACTCATACAGGGGCTTATCCAAGTCCAACTTGCCCTGTTCGACCAACTGGAGAACAGCGTAGGCAAACACGGGTTTACTAAGCGAGGCTGCATCGAAAATCGTTGCCGGGGTGACGCGCTGCGTCGAGTCAGCTTTAGTCAGTCCATAGCCCTGGCTATAGTGTACCCGGTTATTCTTAATGATCGCCATGGAAAGGCCCGGCACGTTAGCACTGTCCATAAGCTGGGTTATGAACCGGTCAACGGTGGTGGGCGATCGGTTGATGGGTCCGCTTTGGGCATTTGCAACGTAAAACGACATCACCAGCAAAAAATGGACAAGGCAGCAACGGAAATCTAATTTCATGGAGTGAAGGGAAAGAGTTAAACCAATGACAGGTGAAGGTAGCGCTATGTTGCATCGGCTCACCATGAATACGTTAGCTGCGTAAGTACGCTCACTTCGTACGACGAAGTGTAGGTTTGTGATCCGCCAAACCGCCCCAGGTTGTACGACCAGACTGGCTGAACGGTTACGGCACAACGATGGCTGAGTTGATAGCGTCCACCTGCTCCCAGCATCGGCTGAAACACCGGGCCTTTATCGACGCCCAGTCGCAGGTGTTGCGTTGGCTGGCCGCTTCGGGTGACCACCACCCGCGACGTCATCGGAAAATCGAGCAGGAGTCCCAGGGAGAAATAAGGCGAGAGCCGCCGGGTCGACGACTGGTAATTGAGCAGAAGGGGCAGGCGCACTGTCCGGCCTCGCACTGCAGTAGTACCCTCGCCCGCTGCCACCGGACGCGCCTGTCGCAGGCTGACCTGACTATACCAGACGCCCGCAGCCACCGACCAGCCAGGGGCATACGTATAGTGCGCTGTCACACCCGCCGAATAGCCAATAGTATTAACTGTACCCACCAGCAAAATAGGCTCCACAATCTGACCGTCACTTTCGGGATACAGGTACGTGCGATTGTAGTTGGTACGCACCAGGGTAGGGGCCACCGTTGCCTGAACCGAGACGGTACGCTGGCCAAAAGCCACTGAAGCCACGAAACAGAACAGAGCAGCTGACCAGTTTTTTAACATGGGTTGAAGGGTCGGACGATTTGTCTGCTGAATATACGCTGAATGGTAAAAAGGAAGGCTGTAGTTTCGCCTAAATTTATCGTTCTGCCCATCATGCTGTTTCTCGTCCTTAGTATTGGCCTGTCTGTTTTGTTACTCCTAAATTTCCGGCTCTTTCCGCGTTATGAGATTAATACCTTCCAGGCCATTGTGTTCAATTACCCCGTTTGCTTCCTGACGGGTTTAGTGTTGCTGCCAGCCGGTCAGGTGTTTCGCATTGACTTTGCCCAAACCTGGACGTGGCTGGCGCTGGGGTTGGGTGTGGGGTTCATCCTGACGTTCATGCTGTCGGGAGCCAGCACGCAGCGGATGGGTATTACGGCTACGTCACTTGCCAATAACCTGTCCCTGGTGATCCCCGTTTGTTTCAGTTTGTTTGTGTTTGGTACGGGTGGTAAACGTTTTGATTTATTTAATTACCTGGGTCTGGTCCTGGCCGTAGTAGCCGTCGGGTTGAGCACGTATAAGAAAGCAGACGCGCAGAATGACGATGAACAGGTGGTTGAAGAACCAGTGCGGTCACTAGTTAAAGTAAAGCGTAGGGTGGGGGCAAATGTCTTGTTGCCGGTGGCGGTTTTCCTGTTCTATGGCGCGACGAATACCATGATTAATTACATGAACCTGCGCTATATTCCCTCGGCTGATAAAACGGTTCAGGTCACCCTGACGATGGTTGTGGGGGCTATTGCGGCAGGGCTTTTAATGCTGGGTGTTCGGCTGGTGCAGCGGAAAGAAACGTTTCAGCCCAGCAGCCTGATTGGGGCGGTCACGCTGGGCGTTCCGAATTTTCTGAGTTTCTATACGTTGCTGCTGGCGCTGTCAGCCTTTGGTGGCAACGGCGCATTCGTTTATCCACTCTACAATATCGGTGTCATTCTGCTGGCTGCGCTCATGGCCGTGCTATTCTTGCGGGAACGACTCTCTATGGCCAATAAAATAGGCTTAGCCTTAGCTGTGCTGGCCATTGGGCTTATTTCGTGGCAAGAATTAGTCAGTTGATAGGAGTAACCTAAGAACTGTAAAACGATTGGCGCATACCCGATAAGCTACTGCATCCCAACGTAGCACTCCTAAATTGGGGTACTAAAGTAAAATGGTGACCCCAGTAGCTTAGTAAGAAAGAACGTCAACCAGAGTCGAGTTTATCAGGAGCACCAGTTTCGCTGTAGCCCGCTTGTGATCTTTCATTATCATGTAACTTACCTATGAAACACGTACCCATTTATCTGATTGCTTTCGTTACGTTGTTGCCTGCGCTGGCTCAAGCTCAGGCCAAAAACCAGTGGACTTACCTGTTTGACGGTAAATCGGTGGAGAAATTAAGAGGGTATAAAATGGCATCGTTTCCGACCGATGCCTGGAAAGTCGAAGAGGGTGCCCTGGTGGCGCAAACGGGGGTTCCTAATGTTGATCTAGTGACGAAGGAGAGTTACAAGAATTTTGAACTGGCCCTTGACTGGAAAGTATCCGTTGCCGGAAATAGTGGTGTGTTCTTCTACATGAACGAAGAAGCTGACCAACAGGCAGGTAACGGAAATAGCCCGAACTGGCTGGATAATTTTGAGATGCAACTCCTGGACGATATTAACTTTAACGATAAAGCGCCAATTCGTTCGGCCGGATCACTCTACGATTTAATTGTTCCGGTCAACAAACACTTGAAGCCAGTCGGGGAATACAATGAGTCCCGGCTGATTGTCAATAAAAATCGCGTAGAACATTGGCTGAATGGAGACAAAGTAGTGGAATACGAAATTGGATCGCCTGAGCTGAATGAATTAATCAGCAAAAGCAAATTCAAGACTAACCCTAAGTTCGCAAAATCCACCGATGGTCTGATCATGTTTCAGCACCATGGGCAGAAGGTGTGGTTGAAAAATATTAAAGTTAGACGGTTGTAATCATCAGCGGATTCAAGTCTATGCAACGAGTAACAGTTCCACTTTCCCGTTCTCTTACCAACGCCGTATAAGCGCCAAACGTAAAATGAATATAAATAATAAAATT
>DATHAW010000141.1:0-3119 GCA_035296465.1 Spirosoma sp. | reverse complement strand
GCCAAGCGACTGATGGATTATGGCTTCCACGCACCGACGGTATCATTTCCAGTGGCGGGAACGATGATGATTGAGCCAACCGAATCAGAATCAAAAGCTGAACTCGACCGGTTCTGCGACGCCATGATCGCGATACGTAACGAAATTCGTGAAATCGAGAAGGGCGAAGCCGACCGAGTTACTAATGTTCTAAAACACGCACCACACACGGCCTCTGTCGCGCTGGCCAATGACTGGAACCGGCCCTACAGTCGTGAGAAAGCCGTTTTTCCTCTGCCGCAGGTTCGTGCCCGCAAGTTCTGGCCAAGTGTCAGTCGCATCGACTCGGCCTATGGTGATCGCAACCTTGTCTGCTCCTGCGTTCCAACCGATGCCTATGCGACGGAAGTAGCAGAAGAAATGGGGCTGGAACAGGAAGTGTAAAGCGGTGTAGTTCCTGCCTGATACAACAAAGCCCCGGCTCATGCAACCGGGGCTTTGTTGTCTTGTATTGAACGAAACAACGCTCAATAAAAACCATTTGTAATCGTTAAAAGTAAGTCCCGCCGGAATGTGTTTATATTGGCGGACAAGCCAATTTTTTCTGGTTGACCTTTATGAAAATTAATACGTTGTCTGCGCTGCTGGTAGCGTTTTTGATAGCCGTGGGCGTAACGGGCTGCAACCCGACTATGCAGGCCTACAAAAAAGGCATTCGCCACTTTGACGCCGGAGAGTATAATCTGGCCCTGACTCAGTTCCAAAAAGCCAAAGGCCCACTCGACCCGGCCCGATTGAACTACTACATAGCCGAGTCGTACCGACTGTCGAACCGGTTTGGGGAGGCTGTGCCTTTTTATCAGAAAGCACTCGAAGCCAACACCACTGAACCCGATACCCGGTTTAACTACGCTTATGCCCTAAAATCGCAGGGAAATTATGCCGGGGCGCTGGAGCAACTACAACAGTACGTAGCGAGTGCTCCTAAAACCACGGCAAAGCCAGTGCTTGACAAAGCCCGGCGTGAAATTGAAACCCTGAAGGCCATCGATATTATTGCCCAAAACAAATCGCTCATTAACGTCCGCAATATGGGCAATCTCAACTCGACAGGGTCTGAGTTCGCGCCGGTTGTGCGCGGTGAGGAGTTGGTTTTTACGGCTTCGCGTAAGGAGCAAGTTTACAAGAACAACGGTCTGCCAATGCTGGGATTATATAAGACCAAACTCAGCAAAGCGTTGCCCGATCAGAACTCCGACGAGACGGGCACCACGCCTACACCAGAGCCATTTAGCACCAGCGTATTTCAGGGCGATGTGAACGAAGGCACACCGGCTTTCTCCAAGGATGGCAAGACGATGATTTTGGCGCGGGGCAACAACGGCAAACGTAAAGGCGGACTGGATGTCGACCTGTACATTAGCCGCCTGAGCGAAGGCAACGTATGGAGTCAGCCCGCACGTCTGCCCATCAGCGACTCACTTGCCTGGGATGGATCACCAGCTTTTTCGGCTGATGGAAAAACGCTGTATTTTGCCTCCAACCGGGCTGGTGGTGTAGGCGGTATAGACCTCTATCGAACCAGCATAGACGCGTCAGGCCGGTTCAGCCGCCCGGTTAATATGGGACGCGACATCAATACGCCCGGCGATGAGATGTTTCCCTACGTAGCGCCAAACGCTAAACTGTACTTTGCATCAGACGGCCACCCCGGTCTGGGCAAACTGGATGTGTTTGTGGCAACACGTTCGGGGGGTGTTACACAGGTGGAGAACATGGGGCAGCCAATCAACTCACCGGCTGACGATTTTGGTTTGATCTACACGGATCCGACCAAGGGATTTCTGGCCTCGAATCGGAGCGGGGGCAAAGGCGACGATGACATTTACTTTTTCCAGGAAGGTCCAGCCCGCGATACGACGACGATAGCACAGAATACACCCGGAGCCCCCAAAACGGTACGGTATTTTATCGCCGGAACTGTTTCGGTGAATGAGTCGCCGGTAGTACCACTGGATTCGGCCCGGGTGCGCATTCTGGACGACGCTACTGGCCAACCTATTGCCGAGGTAATCACGGGTGAAGGCGGCACGTTTGGTAAATATCCCTTGCAGGAAGGAAAAGATTATACCATTCTGGCCGAACGCCGGGGCTACCTGACGCGCCGGGAGCCGTTTACGATGCAGGGAAAAAGCATTCCGCAGGTTTTTCTGACCAAGTCGCAAACGGACACTACGTTCTACGTGCCCATTCTGCTCGATAAGTCCCTGCTGAACAAGACGTTTGTGCTGGAGAACATTTACTACGATCTGGACAAATACAACATCCGGGCCGATGCTGCCCCTGAGTTGGATAAGATCGTTACAATTTTGAAAGATAATCCAACGCTCAAACTCGAATTGAGTTCGCACACCGACGTTCGGGCACCAGACGCGTACAACATGCGCCTGTCGCAGAACCGTGCTAAAGCAGCCGTAGACTATATTGTGTCGCAGGGAATCGCGGCCGACCGGTTAGTGGCCAGAGGCTACGGTGAAACGCAGCTGGTCGTTAAAAATGCGAAGACTGAGGAAGAGCATCAGCGTAACCGCCGGACGGAGATCAAAATTCTGGAGTTGTAATAATGGCCTGTAGGTGGCTTGAATTAGGCTAATTTTCACCCATATTTATTAAAATCATCCGTGAAGGTTAACCCAATTCAAGCCACCTACGGGCCATTCGTATGCAAAAGGACAAATTCCGCCAGTTCCTCGTCGTGTTTAGTGTTGTCACGATGATCGTAATGAATTATCTCTCCAACGCTCGCGCGTTTGGTGGGCTGACCAACGGAGATATATCCAATAAATACCACACCTTAGTTACCCCCGCAGGTTATGCGTTTGCTATCTGGGGATTAATTTTTCTGGGTCTGCTGGCCTTTGCCGTTTACCAGGCACTGCCCTCGCAGCGGACCAATCCACGCTTTCGGGCAGTGGGGTGGTGGGTGGTACTGAACACCCTCTGCAATGCTATCTGGAGTCCGCTATTCAACAATGAGCACATTGGAATTGCCCTGATCGTCATTCTGGTGATGTTGTTTTCAGTCACCATTATCGAGCAACGGTTGTTAATGCAGCCATACGTACCGGTTACCGCGCCTG
>DATHAW010000140.1:0-7344 GCA_035296465.1 Spirosoma sp. | reverse complement strand
ATAAGCTGTGGCCCGCTCCCGAACGCTCTCCCGAACAGCCTCGGCCTGCAATTCAACCTCGCGGCCCGTTTCCAGGTCCTGAAACCGATAGAAGCCACTCAAATTAAAATCCAGTTCCTGATCGCCCAGCAATTGGAAGATAACGATTTCGCGACGCGGCCCGGCTACACTCTGTATCAGGTTCAGCCACTCGTCATTAACCTGCAGGAAATCAGATGCGAAGATCAGCATCTCGGTTTGCTTGCGGCTGAACTCCGGAAACGTAACCTGCTGGTTCGACCACTCACCCGATGCGGTAGCCGTTTCTAACGAGGCTACGATCTTTTGAAAGGCTTGCTTCCCGGTTGGAATTAAGGTCTGTACTACTCCGTTGTGCAGGCCGTACAGACTTAACTGGTCGGCCTGGCGGTTGCTCAGATAGGCTAGTGACGCCAAGAGAATTTTGGCGTAGTTTAAGCGACTAATGCCCGCTTCGGTGTAGTTCATTGACCCCGATAAATCGA
This sequence comes from Spirosoma sp., assembly GCA_035296465.1. Lineage (GTDB taxonomy): Bacteria > Bacteroidota > Bacteroidia > Cytophagales > Spirosomataceae > Spirosoma. The sequence continues at coordinate 6,841 of DATHAW010000140.1, read as the reverse complement.
GCAGCAACCGAATTTGCTGGTTGCTCTCCGTTGCCGATTCCCGCACCAGGTATTGATTGGTTTGGGCGAAGCGTTTCCAGTCGATGCGCTTAGGGTCATCGCCCGCTACGTAGTGCCGAAATTGCTCAAACTCTGTACCTGCCCCTGATCGCCGACTGGTTTGAACCCCCAGCACCAACTCTTCGCTGACCAGTTTGCCAGCCAGATGAAGATTATTGAGTTTGATTAGATCGGTCGTGAGCATCTACTGGATTCGTGGTACGATAGTCTGTAAAGGACCGGCGTCAGTTTCAGCGGGAAACTGTAACCACAAGCTTATTTAACCGTGTTTAATAGTTCTTTTATCATCCGATCGGTTGTGATGCCTTCGGCATCGGCCCGGAAGTTGAGGGCAATGCGGTGGCGCAGAACGGGGTAGGCCAATAATTTTATATCCTCCGGAATAACCGAGTAACGTTCGTTGAGCACCGCGCGGGCCTTGGCGCATAATACAAGCGCCTGACCGGCACGTGGCCCCGCCCCCCACTCTCCCCACTGTTTTACGAAGGCCGACGGGCTGTCCTGCGGACGCGATGCCCGCACAAGCTGGTTGATATACGTAATGAGTTCATCGCTGATGTAGACCTGACGGGTCAGTTGTTGCAGGTCCAGAATATCCTGATCGGTCAGGATGGTTTGTAGTTCGGGGCGGGCCGTTCCGGTGGTGCTTCGAAGTACGTCAAGTTCTTCCTGTTCCGATGGGTAGCTGAGTTTGATGTAGAGCAGGAAACGATCTAACTGGGCTTCCGGCAGGGGGTAAGTACCGGCCTGCTCAATGGGGTTCTGGGTAGCGATAATCAGGAACGGTTGCGGCAGGGCGTAGTCGTTTCCTCCGTAGGTTACCTTGTATTCCTGCATGGCTTCCAGCATGGCAGCCTGCGTTTTGGGTGGTGTCCGATTAATCTCATCGGCCAGCACAACATTGGCAAAAATTGGTCCCCGGTTAAACTGGAAGAACTTCTTGCCGGTTTCATGGTCTTCTTCCAGTATTTCGGTGCCCACAATGTCGCCGGGCATCAGATCGGGCGTAAACTGAATGCGTTTGAAACGCATTGCCAGGGCATCGGCCATCGTTCTGACCATCAATGTTTTGGCCAATCCCGGTACGCCTTCGAGAAGGCAGTGGCCACCCGCCAGCAGCGCAATCAGAACCTCGTCGATGGCCTCCTGTTGCCCAATAATAACTTTGCCGATTTCCTGTTTCAGCAGCGGCAGTTTTGCCACCAGTGTTTTATAATGCGTTACGTCCTGGGTTTCCAAATGTTATGGGAGGTTGTTTTGAACGAGCGGTTGGCATTGATGGTCTTTTTGTCATAATCCTTTGCCAGTCGGTTCTTCTCAGTTAAGCGGTAAGCGCATACGTTACAATATTGACCCCAAACTTGGTGTTGTCTTCGGCCAGAAAGCGTTTATTCCGAAAGTCATAATCCCATTCGCAGCCGTAGTCTTTATTGCTGTAAAGCACGCCGATTCGACCATTCACCATGATGGCTTTGAGGTAGTCATGCACGAGGTCGTCGCCCCAGCCGTTCAGCTCGAACGACGTAGTGGGCGGCCCTTCGGGAAACTTAAAAAAGCATTTGTATAGGGAGTGATTATTCGGAATTTTCTGCAGCGCCTTTGAACCGAATGTTCGGGCCATCTCCTGCTCAAAGGATTTGGCAAACAGCCCGTCGATGTCATGATTACAATCATCAACGAATACGAACCCACCATTCTTGACGTATCGCCTGAATTGCTCGCGTTCGTGCTGCGAAAACTCGACCAGTTTATGGCCGCTTAGGTAACAAAATGGGCTTTTGAATAAATCAGGGCTGCTCAATTGCACCACGCGCTCCTTCTGATCAATTGGTATCGTGGTATATTCCACCAGCGAGTGCAGCAAATTGACCGGCATCCGCTGATCGGTATCCCAATCGCCGGAGGTGTACTGGATGCGGGTGAAGATGAACGGTTTCAAGAGTGTTGAGTCAGTGTTACAGTACGTCTGATCAGGTCGAGTGAATCAATCCAGCAAACGCATCACACGGCATCCGACAGACTGGTAAACGTGAATTCCCGGATTTTCATGGGTGGAATCAGGTAGCTCTGGTTCGACTCAGTGCTCAAAACGCGTTCGGGCTTGCCGAGTGTTTCGAGGTTGTTGAGCATAATAATCGGGCTTTCGTTGAAGCGGAAGTTCTTCACCGGATGCTTGATTCTGCCGTTTTCGATGTAGAACGTACCATCACGGGTTAGACCCGTGAGCAAAATTGTTTGCGGATCGACCGGACGGATGTACCAAAGTTTAGTGACTAAAATACCCCGCTGTGTACTCTTAATCATATCTTCCAGCGACGCCGTGCCACCGGCCATAATCACGTTGTTTGGGCTGGGAAGGGCTTTGCGTCCCTGCTTCTGGGCCCAAAAGCGAGAATAAGACAGGTTCTTAACTACGCCCTTCTCAATCCACATCGTTTTCTCCTGAGGCTGTCCATCGCCAGACCAGGGCGACGCGGGAAGGTCGGGGTTGGTTGGGTCGGAGTAGATTGTTACGCGCTCGTCCACAACCTTATCGCCAAGTTTTGATTTCCCACCCGACTTGCTGAAAAACGACCGGCCTTCGTCCGCAGAGCGGGCATCCATATCATAAAAGATATTTTCGAGCAGCACCACGGCCGCCGTCGGCTCCAGAATAACCGTGTACTTGCCCGGCTCAATGGCCCGCGCTTCGGCCGATCCCTGGGCTTTTTGCATGGCGATGCGTGTGGCAGCGACCGTGTCGAGTTTGTTTACGTCGCTGTAGCCGCGCGCTACGTAGCCCGACCCCTTGCCATCGGGCGTGCGAACGGTCAGCGTGAAATTGACATTCGTGCTGGGGTAATAGGCAAACAAGCCCTTCGAATTCATCATGGCGCTGTAGCCGTACTGATCTTCCATGAAACCCGCAGCAGTGAGTTTAGCTTCCCGCGTCAGTTGGAGACTTTTAATCACGGCATCAGCGCGTTTGTCGGGCGTGAGCGATGCGGTAGAGTCGAAGAAACCAGTCGATTTTAAATATTGCTGCGGTCCCAGCATACCCATGTGTTCCGGATTCTCAGGAGCGAGCTGAGCCAGTTCTTCGGATCGGCGTACCACTTTTTCGAACGAGGCATCGTCAAACTCATCGATGCTGGCTACGCCGACTTTCTTTCCAAAAGCTGACCGAACCATTAGATTCTTATTAATGAGCGACCCGCTGGTCGATACCTCGTTGCGGGCATAGCGCAGGTTACCGCGCTCTTCGCCCAGGAGATTCACTTCGCACTCGTCGGCTTTTGAATAGCTCAGGACCTTTTGCAGTAAGGTCTTTGCTTCGGCTTCGGTGAGGATGATGGCCATAACTACTTGAATTATTCTAGATTTTACGGGCCGTATTAATCACATTAACGCCATTGAACCGTGTGGTACTGCTCCCGTGCGAAACGGCGCTTACCTGGCCGGGCTGGCCTTTGCCGTCGAAGAACGAACCACCCAGGCGGTAATCTTTTTCGTCGCATACCTGCGCGCATGAGTTCCAGAACTCCTGCGTGTTCGATTGATACGCTACGTCTTTGAGCATGCCGGCAATTTCGCCATTCTTGATTTCGTAGAAGAGCTGGCCGCCAAACTGAAAATTGTAGCGTTGCTGGTCAATGGAGAACGAGCCGTCGCCGATGATGTAAATGCCCTTTTTTACGTCTTTAATCATCTGCTGCACGGACAACGGCGTTTTGCCTGCCGCCAGCGATACGTTGGCCATGCGCTGAAACTGCACCGATCCCCAGTGATCGGCATAGCAGCAACCCTGCGATTCTTTTTCGTTAATGATGTGCACCTGATCGCGGATAGCCTGGTAATTGACAAGCGTACCGTCCTTAACCAGATCCCACTCTTTTGTTTTCACGCCTTCGTCATCCCAACCGACTGCACCCAGCGAACCGAACTGCGTTTTGTCGGCAATCAGGTTGACCTGCTTGCTACCGTAGTTGAAGTTTTTGGTCTGCCACTTGTCGAGGGTGGCAAAACTGGTGCCGGCGTAGTTGGCTTCGTAACCCAATACGCGATCGAGCTCGAGTGGGTGCCCAACGGATTCGTGGATGGTCAGCCACAGGTGCGAGGGGTCCAGCACGAGGTCATACTTGCCCGCTTCGACCGATTTAGCCGCGTGTTTGGCGCGGGCTTGTTTTGCGGCTGCCGTTACGTCTTCGAGCATGTCGTAGCCTTTATTGTAGCGGGTTGTAATGCCCGTTACCTTATCCGTAGGGTTGGCCTGAAGGTACTCGTAGCCCATACCCATCGGCGAACTGAGCGATTGACGGGTCTCAAATTTGCCCGTTTTGGGGTCAATGGCGGTAACGGTGAAGTTTGGCCACATCCGATGAACATCCTGGTCGGCATACGTACCGTCGGTGGTGGCCAGATACTTTTGTTCGTTAACCATGAACAGCACAGAGTTGACGTAGTTAGCGCCGTTTTTCAAGGCCGACGCATTCACGGCCATCAGTAAATCAACCTTTTCTTTAATTGGCACCTCAAAGGCATTCCGCTTAATGGGGGCTTTCCAGCTTACCTCGCCATAGCCTTTCTGCGGAGCCAGCTGTACGGGTTCTTTCATCAGCTTCGCGTTGGCTTTGGCAATGGCCACGGCTTTCTCAGCGGCTTGGGCCACATCTGCTTCGTTTTTGGCATCGGCAATAGCGGCAAAGCCCCAGCAGCCATCGGCAATCACCCGAACGCCCACGCCGTAGGATTCGGTGTTGACAATGTTCTGCACTTTGTCTTCACGCGTTACCACGAACTGGTTTAAATAACGGCCAAGTCGGACATCGGTATACGTAGCGCCCCGGCTCTTGGCCGCGTTCAGGGCGGCATCGGCCAGGCGTTTTTTGGTTGCCAAGTCCATACCTGGTTCAAGTAAAGCTTCAGGAGCAACAGGGCGGTAAAAGGCCGGTAGGGTAGGGAGCAGGAGGCCCGTTGTGCCCATGCCCAGGAGTTGATTAAAGTCTCGGCGGTTCATTGAGGTAGTTAGATTTAACTGATCGTAATACATAGGCACGTAACGCACCGAATTGCTCCACAACGTAGTCGGGCAATTCGGTGCATTACGTGTTCAGGAATTAAACCGCGTCTGACAGACTGGTAAAGGTGAAGTCCCGGATCTTTAGCGGGGGAACCAGGTTGCCGCCGATACGAACGGGTTTCCCCATTGCTTCGAGGTTATTGAGCATAATAATGGGGCTTTCGTTGAAACGGAAATTCTTGACCGGAAATTTGATCTGACCATTCTCAATATAAAACGTTCCGTCGCGGGTCAGGCCCGTATACAGCAGCGTTTGCGGGTCGACCGGGCGGATATACCAGAAACGCGTTACCAGAATGCCTTTCTTCGTGCTTTTAATCATGTCGGCCAGCGATTGTGTGCCGCCTTCCATGATGAAATTAGCGGGAGGAGGGGTACCCTTTACGCCCTTTTTATCGGCCCAGTAGGGCGAATAATACATGTTTTTGACTACACCCTTTTCAATCCAGGTTACTTTTTCCTGCGGGCGTCCATCGCTGCCACCCGCATTGAAGCGCCCGCCACCACCGCCAAAGGGTGAAGCCGGAATTTCGGGATTCATGGGGTCCGAATAGATCGTAACGCGCTCATCAAACAGCTTTTCGCCCAGGCGCGTGCCACCCCCTTTTTTGCTCAGAAAGCTGCGTCCTTCGTCGGCGTTGCGGGCGTCCATCGAGTTCATCATGGCCGCCAGCAGCGACGCATCAGTATTGGAGACCAGGGCGGCCGGTTCCAGAATAACCGTGTATTTGCCAGGTTCAATGGCCCGTGCGCCGACCGATGCCTGGGCTTTCTGCATCGCAATTTCGGTGGTGGCTCTGGTGTTTAGTTTTGCCACATCCGTTACGTCGCGGGTTGCATAGCCCGACCCCAGCCCATCGGCCGTACGGACGGTAATTGAAAATTCGACGCCCGTCGTGCGATTGTAGCCGGATAGGCCTTTGCTATTGCCAATGGCCGTGAAGCCGGTGGTGTCTTCCATATAGCCAGCCGCCGTCAGGTTTTTCTGGCGGCAGGGGTCAAGGCTGTCAAACGTGGCTTTTGCGCGAAACTCTGGGGTTATTTTGTTGGTACTCTCCGCGAAGGTATTTGTCGGCAGATACGTCTGCGGCCCCAGCATGGGCATGTATTCCGGGTTTTCGGGAGCCAGCCGGGCAATTTCTTCGGCCCGCCGAACGGTTTTTTCGAGCGAGGCATCGTCGAACTCGTTGATGGTTGCCGTCCCCGACTTCTTCCCAAATACGGCGGTTACGCCAAGGGCCAGATTGCTTGTCTCGCCCGATGTGGAGACTGAGTTACGGGCGTAGCGAATGTTGCCAGTTCGGTTGCCGGACAGACTCACGAATGTTTCGTCGGCTTTCGAATAGCCTAATACTTTGTCGATAATTGTCTTTGCTTCCTGATTCGTTAGGATGGCCATTAATCTAATGGGTTTGAGTTTGCAGTGCTTTCTGGTCTACTGCAGGGGGGCCTTTCCGCACCCACTAAGACAGAAACACCGCCAACAATTTTGTTAAATTTTCCGGGCTGTATTGATCACGTTTACCCCGTTGAACCGGGTAGTGGCGCTGCCGTGCGATACGGCGCTTACCTGACTGGGTTGCCCTTTGCCGTCGAAGAATGAGCCGAAGGTGCGATAATCGTTCTGGTCGCAAAGCTGGGCGCACGAGTTCCAGAACTCCTGCGTGTTCGATTGGTACGCTACGTCGTCGAGCATGCCGACAATTTCGCCATTTTTGATTT